>CALJIQ010000467.1 GCA_937973995.1 uncultured Saprospiraceae bacterium | reverse complement strand
CTAAGAACCCTATTTGCGAGACGCCGAAGGCGGCGAGCAAATATTAATCGAAAATTTTAAACGTAGCACTAGTATAGGGTATCATCGGATTTGTCAAAAAACCATTTTCACTAAAGTCAAAAAGACAATCAAATTTACATATAAACTAATTAAGACACTACCTTCTATTGCTGCGTTTCTAAAATTTAGATGACTAATAATTGGTCCGCCTCACTCCCTAAAACCTATTTGCAATCAGAAATCTGAATTCAGATTTCCATAAATTATAACACACTCAAATAAAATCTATTATTTTTGTGCCTTCAAATTTTTGGTATATAATCCTATTAATTCATGGCTGGTGTGTGAATAGTACAAGTGTATAGGGAAATCGGAACACAAATCACCAGTCACCATTCACAAAAAAATTACTAATGAGTAAAGTCACCGTAGTTGGCGCAGGTAATGTAGGTGCTACTTGTGCGAACGTTCTAGCCCACAAAGACATTGTAAAAGAAGTCGTTTTATTAGATATTAAAGGCGATTTAGCTAGAGGAAAAGCGCTTGATAGTTGGCAACAAGCACCAATAGATTACTATAGTACTGCATTAAAAGGAACAGAGAAATACAAAGACACCAAAGGTTCTGATATTGTTGTAATCACGGCAGGTATTCCTCGTCGTCCAGGTATGAGTAGAGATGACTTAATTTCTACAAATGCAAAGATTGTTACCTCTGTTACCGAATCCATATTAAAATATTCTAAAAATCCAATCATCATCATTGTATCCAATCCATTGGATGTAATGACTTATGCCGCTCATAAAGTATCTAAATTAAAACCAAATAGAGTATTTGGGATGGCAGGTATTTTGGATACCGCTCGCTATAGAGCCTTCTTAGCAACTGAATTAAATGTATCTCCAAAAGATATACAGGCGGTATTAATGGGTGGACATGGTGATACGATGGTCCCATTACCTAGATATACAACGGTCGCTGGTATTCCTGTACTAGAGATGATTGCAAAAGACAAACTAAAAGCCATCGTTGAAAGAACGAAAAAAGGAGGAGGCGAACTAGTTGGCTTAATGGGAACTTCTGCTTGGTATGCGCCTGGTGCAGCCGCTGCTCAAATGGTAGAGGCAATTGTTAAAGATGAGCAACGCATCTTCCCGGTTTGCGCTAAGTTAACAGGTCAATACGGCTTAAAAGATATTTTCTTAGGCGTCCCTGTGAAGTTGGGTAAGAACGGGATTGAGCAAGTACTAGAATTAGATTTAAAAGCTGCCGAAAAGAAACTATTAATCAAATCTGCTAATCACGTCAAAAAAGTGATCGGTACATTTAATAAGATGAAATTGGCTTAATATACGAGTCTAGTCAATTCTTTTAAAAAGGCTGGCATCCTGTTGGAGGTCAGCCTTTTTTTTATTCCATTGCGCTATTGTTTCATTGTTCTATTGCCCCATTGCTCGCTGGCACAAAGGCTCCAGCCTTGTGCCTACTATCCTAAAGGCTGTGCCTTTAAATATAAAATGGAAGGTAGAACCTTCCCAGATAAATAATACAAGGCGATAGCCTTTGCGCCAGCGTATTCATTAAATCGTCTTTTTCCTAACCTTCGTCGCCTATCACTACTATTTTATAGAAATTACTATGCAAAAAAGCTACTTGGTATTGCATAGTACTGTATTTTTTCTTTATATTTGTTGTATGAAGCGTGAAAATACAGATACACAGATACCAATAGATGTGGGAAAATTAATCGAAAATAAGAAAAAGCAAATGCGAAAGGGCGTGCTTGAATTAGGCATTCTATCAATAATAGCAGAAGAAGAAGCTTATACCTCTGATATAATAAAAAAGTTGAAAGATTCTGAATTGGCTGTTAAGGAAGGAACAGTATACCCTCTATTAACACGCCTAAAAAATGCAGGGATACTATCTTATAGTTGGCGAGAATCCTTGGAGGGACCTCCTAGAAAATACTACAATCTAACGGATGCTGGCGAGCAATTTTTTAATGGTCTAATGACCGTGTGGAAAGAATTGGTAAATGAAATGGAAAATTATACAAAGCATATAACCTAATAATCTACTACTAATAGTTCCAATTTTTTGGAAAACACGCAATTTAATCCAACAATAGAAAAATCAAACCGACATACGATGAATAAAGTTCTGAATATAAATCTAGGTGGCTATCCTTTCTCCATTGATACAGATGCTTACGAATACTTATCCAAGTATTTAAAAACCATCCATCGACATTTCAAAAAGTCAGAAGGATATGAAGAAATCACTTCTGATATAGAGGCAAGAATGGCTGAGTTGTTTCAAGAAAGCATGGGCAATCAATTGATTGTTACCTCAGAGGTAGTGGAGGATGCCATCTCTATTATGGGAACACCCGCAGATTTTGGAGCGACTAGTGTTGATGAAAAAGATTATTCTCAACAAGCTAATTCCTCTCATACTGCTTCTGCCACGCATAATTATAAAACGGGTAAACGATTATTTAGAGATCCAGAAGATGAGGTCGTGTCTGGGGTTTGCTCGGGTATTGCTGCCTACTTTGGCATTGAAGATCCGCTTTGGGTACGCTTAGGATTTGTTGCTTTTACCGTAACTGGCGGGTTTGGTATCCCTGTATATATTCTTTTGGCGATTTTAGTTCCAAAAGCAAAAACATCAGGGGATCGATTATCTATGAGAGGAGATGCCATTAATGTATCGAATATTGCCAAATTAGTAGAAGAGGAGTTTAGTAATATTTCTGATAAGCTATCAGAAATGACCGATAATTGGGATTCAAAAAAAAAAATATCACAGCGACCGATGGGAGCTTTAGAGGCGCCCTTGCGAAAGGGATTTTTGTTTTAGGAAAATTCATCCGACATATATTAACCGTTTTACCCGCTATTTTTAAGCCACTTATCTTCATCGTAGGATTTGCACTGATGATTGCCTTTATCGTCATTTGGATATTGTCAATCATCAGTTTTTTCCTAGGTTCTCCTCTAGCGACCGCTTTGGTACCTGACCAACCTTTTGTCGCCTTTTTAGGCGTTGTCAATGCAGCTATTTTAATCGGTGTTCCCATCCTTTCCCTAGCCCTATTGGCGGGCAGGTTAGTACTTAAAACAAAATATAATTTAAAATGGAGTCGTAGCTTATGGGCACTTTGGGCACTGAATATTGTTTGTCTATTTGTCGCAGGTTCTTTTATAGCTAAGCAATTTAGTATCAGTAAGACCGTCGAAGCACACCAGCAAGCTATCCCTATAACTGGAGAAACCCTGCTGGTAAGTGCCAATGAAAATCCTTTTAAAGATGCGTGGATACGAGTTGGGCAATTGGACATTGCTGGCAAGGAGTTGGCTAGTACCAATGTGCGCATCCATATCCATAAGGCCGAAAATGACCAATTCTCTGTCGTACAGGAATACTTCTCCAGAGGGGAAGATATTGCGGATGCTATGGCTACGGCTTCTTCTGTTAGAAACAATTTTGATATTGTAGAAAATGGTTTAAAGATTAACCCCTATTTTGTAATTGGCGAAGGCGAAAAATGGAGAGCCCAAAAAGTAATTTATAATATATATGTACCAGAAGGAAAATCCGTAAAGTTTGATAATCTGCCTCATGCGATTCGCTGGCATATTCGCTGGGGAGATACCAATCATTACCGATACCACCATTTAAATAATGGAGAAACTTGGACCATGACCAAAGAGGGTTTTCAGAATCCTACCCATAAAGACCGTCAAGAACACCACTCAAACTCAAAAGAGTATCGTACTTTTTCTCAATCTAAAGATTTTCAGAAACTACGCATTCAAGGAAAATGAAAGTAGCAATTGAAAAAGGAGCGGATTATTCCATAGAGATAAGTGACAAAGAACAGTACCTCAATCAAGTGGAAGTTAATAAGGAAGAAGATCTTCAGGAAATAAGGGTTTCAAGTGATTTGTCAAAGAATCAATATTTTTATAACTCTCCAACCCTGCCGCTAATCCGTCAAGTTCTACAACCGTCAACCGAAAAAAATCTATTTTTGAGGAAAAGATTCAAAGTACATGAAGGTATTAATGGTTTGTTTAGGGAATATCTGCCGATCTCCATTAGCAGAAGGAATTTTAAAAAAGCAAGTTCAAGAAAAAGGATTAGACTGGCAGATAGATTCAGCGGGCACTAGTGGTTGGCATGTAGGGGAATTGCCCGATGCTCGTTCCATAGCCACTGCTAAGCAATATGGAATAGATATTACAGATCAGAGATCTCGTCAATTCCAACAATCAGACTTAGATACATTTGATCTTATTCTCGCTATGGATACCTCCAATTACAATGATATTTTGCGCCTTGCCAACTCAGAACAGGCGACAAAGGTCAAAATGATCTTAAATTTTACCTATCCCAAGGAGAATAGAAGTGTACCAGACCCATATTATAACGATGGATTCGAGACGGTGTATCAGCTATTAGACTTGGCCTGTGGCAAGATAATTGAGGAATATCCTAACGAAAGCTAAACCTACTATTCCTGCATTTTAACTTTACGCTCAAATAGAGCTAGAATCATTTCTCCCCTTTCTTCTTAAATTAATTCGTATAATTCTGTACCCCAATCCTAAAAATTGCCGTCAAAAAGTGGAATCTTAGCCTCCTACTAACACTAATTTAAAACGATAAGAGGAAAAGTTGTCCTACTTTTTTACCTTTGCGGCAAATTTGTAGAAACTTAAGAAATCTTGGAAAAGACACTGCACAAAACCAAAGTCTCTGACGAAGAACTCGTCAAAAATTATCTAGAGACGCAAGAATCTAGATATTTTGACAAACTTTATGTCAAATACTCCAATAAAGTATTTAGCAAATGTATCTCTTTGTTAAAGAATGAAGCATTGGCACAAGATGCCACACAAGATATCTTCTTAAAAATATTTTTAAATCTCGCAAAATTTGGAGGTAAATCTAAGTTTTCCACTTGGATATACTCTATTACCTACAATTATTGCATTGATTTAATTAGAAAAGCTAAGAAGGAAAAAAATATCTTTTCAGAAGACATAGAAAACGCACCTGACTTAGCAGAAGAGGTGCCTGATAGTGCTTTGCTTGAAATTGAAGTAAAGAAGCTAAAGATCATCTTAGAAAAGATTCCAATAGGTGATAAAGCCGTCTTATTGATGAAGTACCAAGACGATATGTCTATTAAAGAGATATCAGAATCTTTAGAAAAGTCGGAGAGTGCTATCAAAATGAAAATAAAAAGGGCTAAACATAAAGTCCAGAAAGTATATAAAGAAATTTATACAGTTCGAGATTACGAATGAGTAAATGGATAAGAAATAACTGATCGAATTTCAAATTATTTCTTACCTAAGAACAAACAATAGTGCGTAAGTAGCAGGATCAATTTTAATTAACCTGTTTATTAGCTTAAGATTTTATAACGGACAGTTGGAAATAGGTAAAAAAGCTATGTAGAGGGTTATAAACTCACTGTTATGAATAATTTTAAAAGATTACAAGAAGAAGAACTCACCAGAGTACCTGACTTAGGAGATACCCAACGTGCCGTGCGTGATAAGGTAACGAATATGCGTACTGTTGGGCAAGTCTTTGAATTATATTTGACGAAGATTTTGGATTTGTTTGTGGTAATGACAGGTGGCTCAGTACAAGAGCGTTCTAGCAATAACAAGCCGCCAAATAGTGGTTATCCAACCGATGCGGATGGTGATGCACCTTTGGGTGGGCCTTCTGCTGGCTAAAAACTTTCAAAAACCAAACTCAATTTAATGGAGCTATTGAGCGAATTATATCGCAGATCTGTTGAAGCTTTTCCGAATATTATTTTTGCTTTAGTAATAGCCATTTTAGGATGGATTATTGCAAAAATTATTGCTAGAGTAGTCAAAAAAGTACTGGAAACCCTTAAGGTAGATGGGCTTGCGGACAAGCTAAATGACATTGATCTAGTCAATAAAGCGAATGTCAAGGTAGTACCAAGTAAGGTCATCAGCAAGATTGTTTATTATTTGATATTAATCGTTTCATTCATTGCTGCTACAGATTATTTAGAAATTGAAGCAGTTTCTAATTTGATGGGCGATTTAATGAATTATATCCCTAGCCTATTATCAGCGGTTGTATTTTTTATTATTGGATTAGTAGTTGCTGATTTTATAAAGGGAATTGTATTAACTACCTGCGAATCGCTAGGCATACCTTCAGCTAAGATAATTTCCAGTATTGTTTTCTACTTTCTCTTCTTAACCGTCACGATGAGTGCATTGGATCAAGCCAAGATTAGTACCGATTTCATAAATTCTAGCTTTATGATAATCATTTCTGGTGTAGTGGCTTCATTTGCCTTGGGATATGGACTAGCATCGAAGGATATGATGGCTAACTTTTTAGCGTCTTTTTACGTGAAAAATAAATTTGAAGCAGGTGATAAAATCACGGTAGATGGAGTAAATGGTCAAATTGAAATGATGGATAACAAATCGTTTGTATTGAAGACTAATGATAAAAAGATAGTATTTCCACTAAGTAAATTAGCGCAAGAAAAAGTTGAGATTCATTCTTAAAGTATCGTTAAATTCTATTAATACACTTGCTACTCTCTGAAAATCTCTAAAATTTTGCCTTATCAAATAAGCACCTGTTATCATCGAACACTCTAGAACAAATACACTATTTAAAATAGTGGTAGGATGATAAAGATCTAGATTAACCACACCAATCAGTAAACGGAGTCCTAAGCAGACTAAGTTTAACAAATCGCAATCCCGAATACTTTATGGTCTATATATAGAGTTCCTTCGCTTTCAGTAAGCGGAAGTAGAGGGGGAACTTATTGTATTGAGAATTAATATTCTCCCTTTAAAGCATTTTTAATTTAAAAGTTTAAAAAATGATTAAGAAGTTAACGTTATTAATTTTAGTTTGTCTATCTGCAAACTTCATCCAAGCTCAAACATTGGAAGAGTTAAAGACAAAAAAAGCAGAAATCGAAGGAATGCAAGCAGCTAAACAAGCTGAAATTGATGCATTCCAAGGTGAAATCGATGCACTAGCAAAGGAGATTGATCTTATTTCTGGCTGGCAGACTGGTCTGAATGGTTTAGTAGGGTTAAACTTTGGTAGCTCTAGCAACTGGGCAGCTAATGCGAACAGAAATAGCTCTTCTTCTAATTTAAATATTGGTGTAAATGGATTCGCTAATAACATTAAAGAAAAGACTTTCTGGAGAAACAGCCTAGCAGCAAATGTTAGTTGGCAAGGTTTGGATAATGACACACAGGATGATGCGCAAGGAACTAGTTTTCTTGGCGACAGAAACACCGATCTATTAATTGGTACTTCTTTGTGGGGATACAGATTAAATCAAGATATTGCTATCTCTGCAATGGGTGATTTTAATAGTTCTGTATTCAATTTCCTAAATCCAGGTTCATTGGATGTTGGTGTAGGTATCACTTGGACTCCACACACTATTCCTAATTTAGTGTTTGTTATTCACCCATTAACTTACCATATCGGTTGGTCTGGTGGAGAATCAAAGCAAAATTTAGGACAAGTAGGTGCTAAAATCAAAGGTACGTACACACACGAATTCCCAGGTGGTATTACTTGGTCTTCTAACTTAGGAGCTTTTGTTCCTTATGGCGATAAGAAAATCACGTTACCTGCATCCTCAGTTGGTGGTCAACAGATTCCTGAAAGAGAAGCGGGTGGTAGAGAATGGACTTGGATCAATTCTTTGAATATTGCTGATGTATGGAAAGGTGTAGGTGTTGGTATAACTTACGGTATGAGAGACTCTCAGATAGAATATGATGGGATACAGAATTTCAGTGCAGTTGGCTTAACTTATGGTTTCTAACCATACGAAGTACTATCATTGAAATAGCAAAAAGCCTGTATGGATATTCTCCATACAGGCTTTTTCTATTTCTAGCAATTTTTTATTTTTGAAACCTATCCCCAAACACTTTTTAGACTTATAATGCGGTAGGATTGACTTACGGATTCTAAGAAATTATTTCAAATTTGGCGTAGCTAAAATTACTTACTTTCTTACAAAATCTACTTTTATTTCTACTTTTTGGGCAGTAGATAATACAATAGATTGCTCATTGCTAATAACATATCCCTGTTGAGGAAAGTATTTTAATATCTGATTAGACTGAATAGCCATATTATCAATTCCCTTCCATATTTCTATTTCTTTTACCACTCCCCTCTCATAAGCAACAATCATTTTTTTTGTTTTCAAATTATCATTTAAAGCGGTATAATGAATGGCTTGTAAAGACGCATCTTCATTCCGTAAACTATCCACTTGATATTGATCCTGCCAAGTCGTTTTATTAATATCTGCATTAACAAAAATGGATAATTCTTCCGTCAAGTCTACATTTTCTACCCGCTTCGTTTCCTTTTGCCCATTCACTGTGGACGTCTTTTCTAGAGCGATTAGGTCCTTTTGTATCAATTCGATTTCACTTTCAAAAAAAGAAGGTAGATCAAAAAATATTTTTTCTGTGGGTGTATTAGGAGTAGTTACTTCACTAGTACAAGAACATAAAAGGAGGAAAGCAAACAGGATAATTCTCATGCAAGAAAACGTTTTTTCCATTCAGGACGGGGAAGCATACAGGCTTCTGTTTTTCCAAATAATTTATAACGATTATTGGCAATCAAACTATAGACAGCATCCCTCAAAAATTTTGGAATTATCCAACCAAGTCTAGCGATAGACCACACTCCACCTAGCGTTTGTCCAACCATCAAGGGAACATCTGATTTAGTATAGGCTTTATTACCAGAGATTAAAATAACTGATTTTAGGTCCTCTTCTAATTGAAATTGCTGCAATAATTGTTGTCCAAGATCTGACTGCAAAGAGGCAAAAGAATAAACTGCTTTAGCATCTCTAGTGATAACAAATTGAACAAAACCATGACAAAGATTACACACACCATCAAAAAGAAGAATCTCTTTGTCTATGAAGGGATTAGGCGTAATAATATGTTCTTTCGGTGCGGTCATTAAGCTTTAGATTTTTCATCCTTCTTACGCATCAAATGCACTTTTCCTTTCCGATATGCAGAAAAAATAGGATCGTTTTTCTCTTGCCAGTGCCCTTCAATGACATCTCGACTAAATGCACTTCTACGATACATCAATTGATACTTTCGAATATGTCGATCTTTTTTTGGATCACTATCTGGATATAATACTTCTTTATTGAGTAGCCACATAGATCGGTCATAATAAAACCATCCAGCTAAATTCATAGCTACCGGTTCTTCCTCCTCATAATAAATATAGGAAGTGCCAATTACCTCTTTCCCTTGTCTCTTTAAAACCAACTCAAATTTATATTCTTTTTTAGGTCCCGGTCGTTCGAGTGTAATCGTACCTTCCCAAGTCCCATCAATCCGCTGCCCGATTAATAAGATAGGAACCGTTAAAAAAAGTAAGAATAAAATTCTTTTCATTGTTAGGATATGACGTTGGTGTTTTGGTATTCTGGTTTTATGGTGTTTTGATTGGGGGCTTCTTCGAGTATTTTCAGAATAAATCAACAACACCATTTCTTCTAGAAAGATTTTTTGCCACAACACCATAATGCCATAACACCAAAGTACCATCCCATAGATGCAATTTACCGAAATTTTGGTCAAGATGCATCAAGCTAATTCTGCCAATTCCATCCAGCGCAGTTCTTTTTCTTCCAGTTCTTCCTGTAAAGCTCCTAATTCATTAGAAAATTTCTCTATATCTTCTGGAGATAAAGAAGGATCATTGAACTTATCTGTCAATGTTATCTTTTTCTCTTCTAGCTTCTCTATTTGCTTTTCTAAACGTTTGAACTCCTTACGTTGTTCATAGGTCAACCCTGGGGTCAGTTCTTGTTGGAATTGGTGCTTTTCCTTTTTTTCTCGTACTTCTGAGGTTTGCTTTTTTTGTGTTCTTTCTTTCTCTTTTTGTAGAATTCGGTACTCCTGATAAGTACCATTGAAATCTTTTATTTTGCCATCACCCTCAAACACAAAAAGATGCTCTACCACTTTGTCCATAAAGTAGCGATCATGCGTTACGATAATAATACAGCCAGGAAATTCTAACAAAAAGTCTTCTAATATATTTAAGGTGAGAATATCTAAATCGTTGGTTGGCTCATCCAGAATTAAAAAATTGGGGTTTTCCATTAAAACAGATAACAGGTATAACCGCCGTCGTTCTCCTCCACTTAATTGAGAGATAAACACTTGCTGCTGCTTTCGGTTAAATAAAAAACGTTCCAGTAACTGAGTTGCTGTTAATTTGAAGCCTTTATCTAAAGGAATAAATTCCGCTATATTACGTATGTAATCAATGACTCGCTGATCCTTTTCCAACTGTATCCCTTCTTGGGTATAGTAGCCAAAAACGGTATTGCCGCCCACAACTACTTTCCCTGCATCTGGTCGAAGTTCTTTGGTCAATAACTTAATAAAGGTGGACTTCCCCACTCCATTGGGTCCTACGATCCCGACTCGTTCTTTGGATCGAAATTTATAATCAAAATCCTTTACAATTTTTAAATCCCCAAAATTTTTGCTGATATAATGCGCTTCGAGAATTTTCTTTCCTAAGCGTTGTCCTTTTATATCAATTTGGACTTTTGATTTATCAATTTTTTGAGTCGCCTTTTCTTTGATCTCATAAAACTTATCTACCCTAGATTTCGCTTTGGTCCCTCTAGCCTTTGGCATGCGTCGCACCCACTCCAACTCCTTTTTCATTAATTTTTTGGTCCGATCCAAAGTGGCCTCTTGGATATCTTCTCGCATCATTTTCTTGGTCAAGAAATCTCCATAACTTCCTTTGTACCGATATAATACTCCCCCATCTAATTCGATGATGTGATTACATACCCGCTCCAAGAAGTAACGATCGTGCGTCACCATTAAGAGCGTTATCTTATTGGACTGTAAAAACTCTTCCAACCATTCGATCATATCTAAATCCAGATGGTTGGTAGGCTCATCTAAAATCAAGAATTCAGGGTCATCAATGATTAATTTGGCTAAGGCTAACCGCTTCTTTTGCCCTCCAGATAGCGTATCTACTTTTTGCTTTAAATCCTTTATATTAAATTTGAATAAAATTTCCTTAATAGAAGATTCAAAATCCCAAGCCTTTAAATCATCCATCGCTGCAATAGCTGGCTCCATTTTTTCGGGTCGGTCTTGCCAGATCAATGCCTCCTCATATTGTCGGATGGCTTGTATGATTGGATTATCCGAATCAAATACTGCTTCGAGGATATTGATGTCGCTTGGAAATTCAGGTTCCTGAACGAGATAACCAATCTTAATATCTTTGGACACCCAAACATTTTTATTTTCTCCTTCTGCAGGTTCCAGCCCAGCAATCACTCTCATCAAGGTAGATTTACCGGCCCCATTCTTAGCGACAATAGCAATCTTTTCCCCTTTATTGACTTGAAAAGAGATATTATCAAATAAGATTTTCTCCCCGTAGGATTTACTAATATTTTCTAAATTGAGATAATTCAAATTATTACTATTTTAGGTTTCCAAAAATACTGGAAAAAGAATAGAGGCGGAAGAGCAAGTGGTCATCTTTGTTACTGGATGCAATGGATATTGACGTATTTACTTGCTGGCCTTATAGTCGGAATTCGAGGGAGAGAAATATTGGTTGGCGGTTGGATTACATTTTTATGGATAACGAATGGAAAGATAAGATACAGAACGCAGCTATACACACTCAAATATTGGGCTCGGACCATTGCCCTATTTCTATCTATATGGAGGTAGGCAAAAAAAAATAGGAGTCATCCCGCAAACAGTGTCTGAAAAACTTAGGGGATGTCTCCTATTTACCTGTACTAAAACTTATTTAAAAATTAAGCCTCTACGAGAGGTTTGTTTTTTCTTCTAACCCTTCTCTTAGTAGATTCTAAATAAGCACTAGCACCGGGTTGCTGAAGGTAATTATACATAATTTCCTTCGCTCTAAACAATTGTGCTTTGACTGTACCTAGCGGAATATCCAGCTCTTTGGCAATTTCATCATAGCTCAGCTCTTCGAAAAACCGCAACTCAATCATTAAACGATATTTTAAGTTCAGCTTTTGGAGAAGCTCTTGCATGAGTTCTACCTTTTGTGCACGGATAAATTTTTCCTCTGGATCAAGAATACTCGCTCTAAGATTACTAGAATAATCATGATCACCATCTGGTTCGATTGGGTCATCAATGGATAAAAGATGTAATCTTTTTTTGCGAATGTAATCAATACAATTGTTAATGGCTATTTTAAATAACCACGTACTAAAAGCATAGCGTGGCGTATAACTTGGCAATTTGTTGAAAGCTTTTCCAAAAGCTTCTAATGTCAAGTCGTCCGCATCTTCCCGGTTGCTTACCATTTTATACATCATGTGATAAATGGAATTGCGATACCGGTCCATTAATTTTGCGTATGCTCTTTGATCGCCGTCAATGGCGCTCAGGACTAAGCGATAATCGGCTTGGGCCTGAGGGGACAAATTTGTTGTTGTAACTTCCATGCTTGAGTTTTACCTATTAACATAATGGATGCAAATTTTAAAGGGTACTATCTTCAATAGGTTCTATTGTTTAATTGGTAAAAAGTCCAAGACACTGAATGAATTTTTTTCCTCTTAAGCACTAAAACTATTTTCAATAGCCTTTTGAAATTGGTGCAATCATCCCTTTATTTGAGATCCATTTTCAATAGTATCCTATCCTGGAATTTGCACAGAATAGGCTCATAATTGATTGATTGTAATACACTTTTGTATTACATATATAATATTGCAAAATTTGTGCTAGAAACGCAAAAATATATTTTTTATTAATATTTAAAATAATTATTTCAAAAGATTTGAGTCTCTTGAACTTATCCTAAACACAAATAGAGTCTTATCCTCTTTTCAAGCAAAGAAAAGCGGTTATATTTTTGTCGTAAACTGGCGATTTGATAATGAAGGAAAGATTTTCAGCAGCTAACTTTGACTCCTTTAAGGGGGACTCCTATTCGTCCCTACCGAAATCCTTAACAAACAGCGACTACTGAAGTAAAATAGGTGTGTTTCTTTGGAGATGCGCTAAATGTTCTGAGATTTTAACCTTAAATAGCCTATTTATAAAAGCCCAACTTTGATACGATAGGCTTACTTTGATAGCTATTAATCTTAATGATATTAAATTGCCAAGTTGTTTTTACTAAACAAAAGAACTTTTTAAAATAAGTGCTGTCTAGTGTTTCTTAACATATATCTACTTAATAATCCGTAAGTTATATCATTTTAAAAGAACTTACAATAGCTTTTTTTCTTTCCAGACACCAATGGGTTCAAATCTTCCAACAAACGGTAGTATCTGGTTAGAATTCGGATATTCTATAAGTGTTAAAATTTTTCCCTGAAAACGAAACATTTTAAATCTGGGGATTTCATTGTTCCATTGTTCCATTGTCTCATTGTCTCATTGTCTCATTGTTCCATTGTCCCATGGTTCTATTGTCCCATGGTTCTATTGTCAGTAATTGGAAAGAAAGGACGAAATCCCGTCCGATGGCTAACGCCGTCGGATGGGAAGGCTCATCGGACGGCGCAGCCATCCGATGAGTAAATCAACGGTCTTATTAATACTGTCTAAAGTAATTGGACAAAAGAAATAACACAGTTCCATATATTCAATCAGCTCAGCTTCAAGTGAGCAGATTGAACGAGTACATCTCATCTGCTCACTCCAAAGTGAGCTGATGAGTTACTGACTTTTCTATTCATTCAGTCAATTAACTAAGTAGTTGTCAATAGAACAATAGAACAATAGAACAATAGAACAATAGAACAATAGAACAATAGAACAATAGAACAATAGAACAATAGAACAATAGAACAATAGAACAATAGAACAAT
>CALJIQ010000466.1 GCA_937973995.1 uncultured Saprospiraceae bacterium | reverse complement strand
TCAGCAGTTGATTAGATGATTGGGAAAGAGAATTCTCTTATTTTATGAATGAAATGATTGCCCAGAACATCCTATAATGCTGAGTGTATTTAAAAAATACTTCAATAAATATTAGGGAAGAATCAAATATGGAAGCTGGACTTTTTAGGGTAGTATGTTTAGCAATGTTCGGAAGGATTATAGGGCAAATGTAAATAAAAATTTGGGTTTTCAAAATACTTTTTCAAGGCTTGTACCAAATAGGGGAAGACCATGCCCGTTCTCGAATCGTCATGACGGCATCTTTAGGGTAATTCGTTCCATAACGAATTTTGTCCCACAAGGTATATCGAGCAGTTGGTAATTCTAAGACTCGTACATAGTAAAATGCTCTTGCTTCAGGTTCGAAATCTGGGTCCTTCCAAACAGTTTGTAAGACCACCGCTCCTTTATCTTTTGACCATTCTCCTGTTTCCATATTAACACTAGCACCATTATCAGGAATGGTTCCGTCTGGTTGAACGGTACGATTATCGGATAAAGCTACGGTGTATATTTTTTCTTCTAACTGTCCGTCTTTATACCAGCCTTTAATGACTTGCACTCGATCGAGGTTAGCACTTTCTGCATCTTTTTTTGCCCAAATTAGGAAAGACGGTGGACGGCTGTTGGTGGACGGTGGACGGTTTAGGACGCTGCCCATTGGTTGCCCTTTTTGGTAGCCTGCTTCTACTAAGGCTTCGTAAGTGTGGTAGTTATTTTCAAAATCGTAGCCTCCGAAAAAGCGAAGTTGGATTCTACCGCCGCTGGTACCATAGGTTTCTTTATTTTTTAAAGCATCCCAAATGTGGCCCCTAGTATTGGCTTCCGCCCACACGGCTACTAGTCCGCCTGGGTTAAGGGCTTCATGTATTTTGATGTCCCATTCATCCGTGCTGCCCGTTAGTATCCATTGGGTGCTTAAGCGGTTATTGGGTTCTAAGTCTAAGCGAGTATGGTTGCCTAAGTAGGTATCCGTTTCTTCTGTATTGCCAGGGGTGCCATTATGGGTATCGGTACTAGCGATGATGCCATATTGAAAAGGATTGATACCTGATTTTGCCTCTATCTCTAATCCTTTTTTTAAGCCATATCGAACATAGTTATTCGCAAAAGGAAAACCATAGTCGTAATTTTCAAAATTGGCAAATTCATCATTTTTCCAAAAAGCAGCATGTACTTCTGAATTGCCTTTGGCTTGATGAATTTCAATTAGGGGTTCGTATTGATTTTGTAGTTCTAAATATTCTTTGGTATTTACTTTTACTCCATTCTCCTCACTTGGAAAAACTTGCCCTTTCCCCAAGTTGGTATTATGTGGAATCGCTAATACTTGTGCGCCATCCTTTGTGATTTTTTCCAGGTATGCCCAAAGGCTTTCTGGTGTTTTTAATTCAATAGCACTCAAAGGATAATCGGGTACGACCATGTCTCGAAAAAGGATATTTCTATGAAAGTGCGCAAAGTTTCTACCTAGTGTCCATTCGTAGCCAGCTAGGGTGGTAAATTGACCTGGGGCATAATGTTTTTCAGCAGCTTCCAAATGAATTTGCCAGGCACTTTTAGTTGTATTAAAGCCCTTAAAGAAATTCCGATGTGTTTTGCTTAACCCTCCCTTTGCTCTACCTTGTGTAAATACTTGTATTCCTTTTAGGGTATCGCTAGGTACACTACGAAGAAATCTGGCTACAGCCGTATTATGCCCAGGTGCCCCTGCGGTTTGAACAGAGTACATTTCTCCAAAAGATTCTGCATGATCCGTTACCGCTGCGAAGTCCAAGGGGCGTTCAATTTTTACCGTTTGACCAAATATTTCAATAGCTTGTCCTTTCGCAAATAGGTAGGCTTCATCGGGTGTAGCAATGGTGCCACCTACATAGGCATCCAAGGATAATTTGGTATGAACATGTAAGTCTCCAAAAAAGACTTTTTTCAAGGGAGCGCTAGGAATATTTTTATCTATGTTTTTGGAAAGGGTGGCTTTGTCAGATATAGGGTTGGGTACTTGTTCCAACACCGGCCCTGCTGGGAAGAGCATTCGATAGATATAGAAACCGACTAAGAGTAAACCGATTAATATAAGTAGTAGGAGTATGGATTTTCGTTTGAACATATTAATTCTTCTGACTTTAGAGAATTTAGGTATTGTGGGGTTATGGTTTTGTGGTGGTATGGTTGAGACATCAATATCGAGGATAGGAGTGAAATTTTAGTAAAAGTAAGCTCTACCAAAACACCATAACACCAAAATACCATAACACCTAACCTAAAATTATTTAGAACCAAAATGCACCGCCCCTCCAACCGTATCTCGTTTGGCCCCAGTAACAGTCTGCATGACATTGGGTACTTTTTCCATCCGCATCACGCCCATCCATGCCATTAAAATAGCTTCTTTGAATTGGATGATGGGGGCATCTGGGATAATTACTTGAACACCGAGACTGGTACCATGCTCCTTAATTCGCTCTAGCAAAAAAGTATTGAACACTCCTCCTCCAGTAGGAAATAAAGTGTATTCCTTTTTTTGAAGATTTTCTTGTTCTATAATTTGGCGGATAGACTGGGCAATTTGAAAAGCAATATGTTCTACACTAGTCCGTAATTGGTCCGAAACTCGCTCAGGATTATTGTCTATCGAAGAAAGTAGATTTTTAATCACCCATTCGTTATCAAGTGATTTAGGGTAGGCTTGTTGGTAAAAGGTCGCTTGGTTTAACAAGGATAACAGGGTATCGTCGACGGTACCTGTCGCTGCTACTTGACCACCTTCATCGTATTCTAGTTCTATCTGATTGGCTAAGGCATTCAATAATTGATTGGCTGGACAAATATCAAAAGCAATTAATTTATCGGGTAAGCGGCAGGAGATATTTGCAATGCCTCCAATATTGAGATAAAAATCATGTCCTCCCAATAAGTACTTATCCACGATCGGAGCAACGGGTGCGCCTTCGCCGTTAATAGCAATATCTTGGTTTCTAAAATTATTAATGACTGTATAACCAGTAGTGGCTGCAATAGCGGAGCCATCGCCAATTTGAATGGTTAATCGATTTTGTGGCTCGTGGAATATCGTATGACCATGAGAAGCAATAAAGTCAGGTTCGACTTGGTGATTCTTAATGAAATCCGATACACATTCTCCTAAGAAATGCCCAAAATAGGTATGGGTTTTTGCAAAGGTTAGCGCACTTTGAGTAGGTAGGTTCAACAAACGATTATGCCATCTTTCAGGAAAGGCAATCGTCTCGGCTACTTGCAAGGACCAATCATGTACAAGCAGGTCTTGGTCTGATTTTTCAATATCAAAATGACAAAAGGCTATATCTACGCCATCTAATGAACTGCCAGACATTAAGCCGATTACTCGGTAGGTTTTTCGCATGATTCGTGTTGCGAGTTGCGGGTTGCGGGTTGCCATGCTAGATTAGAAAACTCGTAACCCGCAACTCGCAACTCGAATTAAAACTTCCATCGAACAAAAGCCTCTATCGCTTCATACTCCGCTAATCCTAGTTGATTGTATTTTTTAGCGGATTCTCTATTGCGGTCTTCTGCTCGTTGCCAAAACTCTCGGACATCTGCACCGGGGAATGGCGGACTATCTTTTTGAGATTGGTGCATATAGATGGCTTTGCGTTTTTTCTCTAATTCCTCTGGACTCAGAGGGACGGCCATTTCTATTTCATGGATCGCCCATTCATGCCAAGCACCTCGGTAGAGCCATAGCCAACAATCTTTCATCCATTTTTCTTTCTTCAAATTAGTAAAGGCCTGGAAGATGGCATCTAGACAAACTCGATGCGTTCCGTGAGGGTCAGCTAAATCTCCTGCGGCATATACTTGATGCGGTTTGACTTCTAATAGTAGGTCCGAAATGAGTTTGACATCCGCTTTACTGATTGCTTTTTTACGCACCCGTCCCGTTTCATAGAACGGCATATCTAAGAAATGAATTTTGGAATCTTCTAGGCCGCAGTATCTCGCTCCTGCTCTAGCTTCTCCTCTTCTAATAAGGCCTTTTATTTTTCGAATGATTTCTATATCTGTTTGTCCTTGTTGTTTGGTGTCAAGAAATTTTCTTGCTTTTTTGAATTGCTTCATAAACGCTTTCCCCTTTTGTTTATCAGCAGCACCAAATTCTTCAAAAAACTCCATGTAGCGGCGAGCATCATGGTCGTGTACCGCTATATTTCCAGAAGTTTGATAAGCTACATGTACGTCATGACCTTGATCTACCAAACGCAAAAAAGTACCCCCCATAGAGATCACATCATCATCAGGATGTGGACTAAAAATGATGACTCTTTTCTTGGAAGGTTTGGCTCTTTCAGGGCGATTGGTATCATCGGCATTGGGTTTACCACCGGGCCAACCTGTAATGGTATGTTGTAAGCGATTGAATATATTAATGTTTAGTTGGTAGGCAGAATTGTGTTCTACAATTAAATCACTTAAACCATATTCGTTATAGTCAGCATCCGTTAATTTTAAGATGGGTTTACCCGTTTTTTTAGATAGCCATACGACTGCTTTACATTCCAAATCAGAAGTCCAGTTGCACATACCTACTAGCCACGGAGTTTCTGTACGGGTCAGTTCGCTGCCAGCTTCTTTATCTAAGACAATCTTTATATTGGGGTGTTTTTGCAAGAAAGAAGCAGGGAGGGTTTCGTTGATTGGTCCTTCTACTGCTTTTTTAATGACGGTAGCTTTATGTTCCCCCCAAGCTAATAAATAGATCTGTTTGGCTTTCATGATGCTGGCAATTCCCATTGTAATTGCCCAATAAGGAACATTTGCTTCTAATCCAAAATCTTTAGCCGCATCCCGTCTGGTCAACCCATCTAATTTTATTAATCTAGTAACAGAATTTTCCCAAGCGCCTGGTTCGTTAAAACCAACATGTCCAGTTCGACCAATCCCTAATAGTTGTATATCGAGTCCACCATAGGAATCGATCTTTTTTTCATAGGCTTCGCAATACTCATCAATCTGGTCCATTGCCACCGTACCATCGGGGATATTGATGTTTTCTTGAGGAATGTCCACATGATCGAATAAATATTCTTTCATAAAATGGACATAACTCTGCTCCACATTCGGCTGCATGGGATAGTATTCATCCAAATTGAAGGTGATGACATTTTTAAAACTCAAGCCTTCCTCTTTGTGCATTCTAACCAACTCATTGTACACTCGAATAGGGGAGGAACCGGTAGCAAGTCCTAAGATGATATTTTCCCCCTCCTGTTGCTTTTGTCGAATCGCTAAGGCAACCGAACGAGCAACATGAATAGAGGCTTCATTCGCATCTTTCCAGATGCGGGTTGGCATTTTTTCAAATGACTTGTATTGGTATTTTAGTAGCTTCACAGAGATTGGTTTTATGGTGCTGTGGTTTTATGGTGTTGTGGTTTTATGGTGCTGTGGTTTTATGGTCAAATTACCACAATACCAAAACACCACAATACCACAATACCAAAACACCACAATACCAACAAAATTACATTCGCTCTGGCATTTCAATTCCCAATAAATCCATACCAGTGCTAAGTGTATTTGCTACGACTTTACTTAATAGCAATCGGAATGCTTGAGCGGGTGCGCTTTCCGCCTTCAAGATAGGCATATCGTTATAAAACTTGCTATATAATTTTGCTAAATCATAGCAATAGGAGGCAACTAATGAGGGATCATAATCTTTAGCTGCTTCTTGGATGGTCGCAGGAAATTGAAATAGCTGGATAATGACCACTTTTTCTTGAGGTTCAAGAGCAGCATAGCCTTTGGCTAAACTCATGTTCACCTCTTGTGCTTTTTTGGCAACCCCCTTACATCGAACATAAGCATACTGAATATAAGGCCCTGTATCTCCTTGCAAATCAACTGATTCTTGAGGATTGAAGACCATTCGCTTTCTAGGATTTACTTTTAGAATAAAGTATTTTAATGCGCCCAAGCCGATTGTTTTAAATAAAGCCGCTTGTTTAGCCGTAGGTAAGTCCGCAATTTCTCCTCTCTGAACCATTCCTTTTTTGGCTTCTTCAATCACTTCTGCCACCAAGTCATCTGCATCTACTACGGTCCCTTCTCTGGACTTCATTCTGCCTGTCGGTAAATCTACCATCCCATATGCTAGATGGTATAATCCCTCTGCATAGGGTTCTTTTAGTCGCTTTAAAATTTCAAAGACTCCTTGAAAGTGACTAATCTGTTCATCCCCTACTACATACACTACTTTTTCTGCCCCATAGTCCTGGTATCGCATTTGGGCGGTTCCCAAATCTTGAGAAGTATAAGTGGACGTACCGTCACTTTTGATAATCGTCTTTTTGGCTAAGCCGATATTTTCTAAATCCGTCCATACTCGTTTGTCTTCTTGGTATAAGACCTCCATCTCCAAGCCTTTCTGAATGAGTTCTTTCCCCAATAAATAAGTGTCTGACTCGAAATAGAGCTTATCAAATTCAACCCCTAAGCTATCGTAGGTTTTATCAAATCCGCCCAATACCCAACTATTCATTTTTTTCCAGAGTGTTCTTACCGCAGGGTCATTTGCTTCCCATTGAAGGAGCATATCTTTTGCCTTTTTTCCTAATACACTATATTCGTTGAAGTAGTCATTTTTGTAGGCTTTAAAAAAATCTTCCTCACTTTGTCCCTCCTTTTTCTTCGTAGCGTAGGCTTGTTCCGCTTGCTTGGAGAATTGCCATTCTTTATACTCCTCTCCAAATTCCTTTGCAAATTTGACATAATATTTGCCCACAAAATGGTCCCCTTTCATACCGGTACTTTCGGGGGTTTCTCCATTCCCGAATTCTTGCCAAGCTACCATACTTCGACAAATGGCAATTCCTCTATCATTAACTATTTGAACTTTCTGTACTTCATAGCCTGCGGCTTCATATATTTTGGAAGTAGACCATCCTAGTAAAATATTTCTGATATGCCCAAGGTGTAGGGGCTTATTCGTATTAGGAGAGGAAAACTCTACCATTATTTTTCTACCATTAATGGCTTGCTTACCATAGCAGTGTTCCTGTTTGGAAATACTATTTAAATAATTAATCCAATAAGCATCCTCCACGGATAGATTCAAAAAGCCTTTGATCACATTAAAGGCACTTACATTGGGTAGGTTGTTGACCATATACTGCCCCAATTCTTCTCCAATTTGTTCGGGTTTCTTTTTTGCCAACTTGGTGAATGGAAATACAACAACCGTGTAATCTCCCTCGAACTCTTTTCTGGTGACGCTTAAGCTAACCTTGCCACTATCGGGTGCTTCTCCATAGAGTTCTTGTACTCCTGAAATTACGCCTTTTGTTAATTGTTGTATTAAATCCATGTGATATGAGTTGCATATTTGCTCGCCGCCTACGGCGTCTCGCAAATAGGGTTCTTAGGAGGCAAGGATTTCAAAAATTGGCTTTGAAAAGCCAATTTTTGAAATCCTTGCCTCCTAAGAACCCTATTTGCCGAGCTGGCGTTAGCCAGCGAGGCAGACCAATAATTAGTGATCGAAACTTTTGAAACGTAGTATTAGATGCCTTATGGCTTTAATCCTTGTAACCAGCGAATCCTTAATTCCAAAAAGAGCGCAAATTTAGGAAAAATTAGTAGCTAGTGATTGGTTAATTAGTGACTAGTGTTTGGGTATTGAGGTTGAAGTGGAAATTTCAAAGTCCTTTCTCTTCGATTTCCAAAATAGCTGCCACATGGGCATCCGCTATTCGTTGTCGAACTTCATCTTTCATTAGTTCATAGACTTGCTCCTTATTGTTGAAGAAACCATTTTCAGTGAGGATGGCAGGCATGCCCGTTTCGCGGAGTACATAAAACTGACTAGTAGGTCTAGATTTGATCCCTCTATTCTTCCAATTGGTCTGTTCGATCAAATGTTTTTGGAAAATAGCAGCTATTTTTTTTCCTGTTCTACTGCCATGAAAAAACCAAGTCTCAATACCATTTACGGTGGTCCATTCTCCTGCTGGTGCAGGACCTGCATTAGAATGAATGGACACAAAGATTTTCTTTCTATCCACCGCCAGATTATTGGCCCTTAGCACTCGACCAGCTAAGAAATTATCCACTTCTACTTCGGGCACGACATTGTAAAAGTGAATCCCCTTTGCTTCTAATTGAGGAATGATCCTAGCAACAATATCTCGATTGAATTCATATTCTAATAATCGTTTACCATTACTCATTTTTGGCGATCGTTTACCTGCCGTAAACTTGCCATGCCCATTGTCTAAGCACCATACATAGCGACTGGATAACTGAGTAGGGGAGGAGGGTGTTGTTGTTGGAGGGGGGGTAGTAGGGCTAGTTGGAGCGGGCGTCGTTGGTGGTTCCTCAATAGGTGTCTCTAATTCTTCTTCCACAGCTTCCATATCCGTTATAATCTCTACGGACGTAGAATCTGCTGGTACATCGCTACCATCTTGAGGCTTGGAATCTTCTGGGTCTGGCTCAGGCTGAATGACGACTACCTCTGTTGACTGCTTTTGACGAAAGAGCCATTGGAAGTAAGAACGAAGAAATTCAATCAATTTTTGCAACATACGGGGTTGTGCGTTTACTCAGAATGCCAAATATAGTAATATCCTTTGGAATGGGGAAAGTTGGTAGGTATTAGTCTCATTTGAGATAGCTGATTCGCAAAAAGACTTCAAGGGTAAGCTATTTCCCGCAAAGTTTCGCTAAGGTTGCGCTAAGTCTCGCAAAGGTCTGACTTAGCGTTCCTTTGCGAAACCTTTGTGATCCTTTGCGAGAGATAAATAATTATATTAATAAATTAAATGTTTTTTGTTTTTTAGTATTAAAAACAATTTGTTGTATTTTGTTGCCGATATTAACTCTATTATACTGCGAACGGGGTAAAATTATGAAAGTGAACTAATTGTTTATTTGTGTAACTGTTTATTCGTTTACAAGCTATACTTAGATAAACAGTTCAACAAATAAACAATTAAACAGTATTGTAAAATCACTTTTTTA
>CALJIQ010000465.1 GCA_937973995.1 uncultured Saprospiraceae bacterium | reverse complement strand
ATACCACAACACCAACTTAAATGAATTTAGAACACTTATGCCAACAAACCTGCCAAATCGTTACCAACACCGCGAACTTCATCCGAGCAGAGTTAGGAAAAGTAAAGACCAATGACATAGAAACGAAAGCATTAAATAGCTTGGTCTCTTATGTGGATAAACAAGCGGAAATACAATTGGTCGCAGGACTAAAAGAAATCTTGCCTGACTCAACATTTCTTACCGAAGAAGAAACGGTCGTGCAAGAAGAAGGGGAATACAGATGGATTATCGATCCGCTAGATGGTACAACCAATTTCTTACATCAGATACCGACTTTTGCGGTAAGTGTAGGCTTACAGCATCATGGCGAAACGATTATAGGAGTGGTCTATGAAGTCAATCAGCAGGAGTGTTTTTATGCGTGGAAAGCGGGTGGGGCGTTTTTAAACGGACAACCGATTACCGTAAGTCAGACAGCGGTCATGCAAGATGCGCTAGTGGCAACGGGCTTGCCTTATTACGATTATAAATGGGTGGACCCTTATTTGGAAACTTTAAAATACACCATGTTTAATACAAGAGGGATACGTCGAATAGGGGCGGCGGCAGTGGATTTAGCCTATGTAGCTTGTGGTCGTTTTGATGTGTTTTTTGAATATAGTTTGTGCGCTTGGGATATGGCAGCAGGTGCATTTTTAATACAAGAGGCAGGAGGGAAGGTGTCCGATTTTCAAGGAGGAGAGAATTATTTATTTGGTAAAGAATTGGTGGCTGGCAATGCGTTGCTGTTTGAGGAGATGGCGAAGGTGGTGAAGGGTAATTTTTATCCTGTTGCTTAGTGTAGTGTGAATCCTCGAAAGGTGACTAATTGTGGTAGCTCTGAATTTGAGTAACAAGAATTTTTCACGAAATTCTTGTTACTCAAATTCGAGATAACATAATTTCCCGTTTATCTAAAAAGTCAGTTATGTTATCTCAAATTCTATTCTAATGAAAATTGCTAATTTTCATTAGAATAGAATTTAGAGTTAACACAACAGTGATGTTTCTTGACGAGCATCATTTCAACCTTACTCCCCAATCATAGCATTAGAAATATTAAATAAATGATCTCCGATTCTTTCCAAAGAAGTAAATAGATTATGGTAAATTAATTCACTATGCACATTGTAATCTAGCTGATTCGTTTTTTCTTGGCTTTCCTTTCGCATTAAATCTCGTTGGGCATTAATCTGGTCTTCTATCTTTGTGGCTTTTGTTTTTCCATTAGGTTGCCTTTGTGAATTTGCTAAATTTTCGTTCATTATTTCAAAGGAAGTATTGACTAAATCTAGTAGGTCATTTAGACGGGTTCTTTGTTGTTGATTAAACCATATTTTCTCTGTTCTTTTTCGTTCAATAGTGGTTGCCATCTGATGAAAGATATTGGCGATTCGTTCCAATTCACTGCAACTATCAATTAAGCCTTTAATTTTAAAAGCTGTTTTAGCCGTTACATCTTCTTTTGATATTTTGAGTAAGTAATCGGTTAACTCTGTAGAAATTCGATTAGTGATTTGTTCATACTTTTGAATTTTAGCCATCATTTCTTCTGGTTCTTCTGCATTGATGGAGAAAAGCATCGTACTTACGAAGTTGGACATTCTACCAGTGATCTCCCCAAAATGCGCTGCTTTTTTTTGCACTTCCAAAATAGATAATTCAGAAATAGAAACAATAGAGGCTAAATAATTCAAGCGATTAATTTCATCTTTTTCCCCTCTGGATTTTACGGTTTTGGAAGCTAAGTTGACCAACCAAGGAATAAAACCAATTAGTAAAAAAGTATTTAAAATATTAAAAGTGGTGTGAAAAGCTGCTAAGGCTAGTGGAACATTTTTCGCATCTGTATAGGCAGAATTGGTATAAATCGTTTGTTGTAAAATACTGTCTAAAAATTCTAAAAATATAGGTAGGATGACAAACATCCAACAGACCCCGAGTATATTAAAGAGGCTGTGAATTCTGGCCGCTCTTTTCGCATAAACATTCCCCACCAAAGCGGCAATTTCTGCTGTTGCCGTAGTGCCAATATTTTGTCCTAAGACCATAGTAGCAGCAACTTCTAAAGGTATCCAACCATTCGCAGACATCACTAAGGTGAGTGCCATGGCAGCACTAGAGGATTGGACAATTACAGCAGTGATCGCCCCAATCAAAATAAATAAAATACCAGAAGGGAAACCCCAATTAGCATAGGAAGATAGGAAAGCTAGTGTTTCGGAATCATTTTGTAAAGTAGGAATACTTTCTTGTAAAAATTGTAAGCCTAAAAAGAGAATAGCGAAGCCTATTAAAAATTCCCCCCAAAATTTAATTTTACCTTTATTGATGAATAATAAGGGTACTCCTACGGCAAAAATAGGAAGAGATAAAGTATGTAATTTAATCTGAAAACCAAGTACCGAAATGATCCAACCCGTAATAGTCGTACCAATATTTGCGCCCATAATCAATCCTGCTGCTTCTATCAAAGATAGTAAACCTGCATTGGCAAAACTAACCGTCATGACCGTAGTAGCGGAAGAAGACTGTACAAAGGTGGTGACTAAAAAACCGGAAAGGACTCCTAAAAAGCGATT
>CALJIQ010000464.1 GCA_937973995.1 uncultured Saprospiraceae bacterium | reverse complement strand
GGCAGGTCAGGCGTAGCCTGACCTGCCCCTTTAGAATCCCTTGTTTTCTGAAATGGACTCGTATGTCCATTTCAGGAAAGGAGTTACGAGATATGTAAAAGAACCAAATTTATAAGTTCAAACCCAAGCATCAAGTACAAGTCCAAGGGCGTCAACGTCTAATTTTTGAACTTGCTCTTGCCACTTGAACTTGAACTTTTTTGATTCCATAATATGCGGTTAATAACAAAAACAACCCTCTTATATTTAATGATTGCTTTATTCGTTTTTGGAATAGGTGGTTATCTCACGTATTACGCTATCAAACAAGCCGTATCTAAAGAAACGGATTATGAGATGGTAGCGGATTACCGAATATTGCGAGCAGCGATAGAATCAGGTAAACCCATTGACGCCTTACAGAATGAAAAAATAGCGATTAAAAGAGTAGATACGGTCTCCCCTTCGGATACGGTTTTCCAATTTTCGGATACCTTGGCGATGCATCCGTATTGGAAACGATTGGAACCCTATCGGAAATTAAAAGTAAGTAAGGAAATTAGTGGTGCCTATTACGAAATGGAGTTGGTGGATAATTTTTTAGAAGTGGATGATATGATGGATGGCGTAATCAGCATTTTATCTCGCTTATTTCTAACACTGGGTATCATCTTGTTGTTTTGTAGTTTCTTGATTTCCAGATGGTTATTCGAACCTTTTCAAAAAACCTTATTGCAAATTAAGGGATTTAATCTTAAACGAGAAACCCCTTTACATTTGTCTAGTACCTCCATCAAAGAATTTCAGCAATTGAATGAATTTGTGGAAAATATGACGATTAAAGCCAATCGGGATTATCAATCGCTCAAAGAATTTTCGGAAAATGCGGCTCATGAAATCCAAACGCCTTTAGCGATAGCAAAAGGCAAATTGGAACTACTAATGGAAAAAGGAGAATTGACCCAAAAGCAATTGGAACTGATTGAAGATGCACAGCTATCCTTAACGAAATTATCTCGACTGGGTCAGTCCTTAACCCTGTTGACAAAAATTGATAATAAAGAATTTGCCAATCAAGAAAGTATTAATTTCTCCAACGTAGTCCATAATAATGTCAAAAATTTTCAGGAGATTGCCCAGCTCAAAAACTTAAACCTAACTTCAACTATTCATGAGCCAGTCGCCTTGAATTGTAATCCCTCGCTCGCCGATATTTTAGTAGGGAATTTATTAAAAAATGCCATTCGACATAATAATAAAGATGGCTGGATAAAGGTCAATCTATCCGATCAACAGTTAAGTGTTAAAAACACAGGTAACCCACCTACGGTCCCTCCGCAGCAATTATTCGAGCGCTTTCGCAAGAGCAATCAAAGCAGTAGTTCCTTAGGGCTAGGTTTGTCTATCGTCCAAAAAATTTGTGATGTTAGCGGCTATCGTGTCCAATACGATTTTCAGGAAGGGGTACATGAATTGTGTATTCGGTTTTGAGTGGAGTATATATATTTCAAAAGTTTCTAAAACTTTTGAAATCTTGACATTCCAGAATGATTATTAAGATTCTAAATAATTGCGCACTCAAATTTCTTATCATTCTACTGAAGTAAAACGAGTACAAAACCAATCTATCGTCCTTATAGTAGATAAAACACAAGTGAACGGATTACAGAATCTATACTGTTTTAGGTTAAGAATTGGACTTTTCTCAAAAAAGTTGATTAATTATTAATTACTGATTATTAGTGTGATATAAGCGTGATGCGTATAATTAATAATCAATAATTAGTCAACAAATCAACCTTAACTAGTATAATCACTTTTATCTCCAGCTAAGGTTCCAAAGGTGTCGCCTAGTACTGCTAAGTTAAGATAAGTCTAGCTTTGCGTTCCTTAGCGAAACCTTAGCGTAACTTTGCGGGAGAAAATGTATAATATTACCTATTTTTTACCTCAATTCTAAAGAAAATTTGAAGATGAAGCTATTACCTACCCTCCTTTGTTGTTTGTTATGTTTATCCATGATAGGTCAAAATTTCCCCAAAGAAATGCGATTGTCCGCAGATGGTGCGCGGCTGCAATTGGGCGGACATACCACCACCGGGTTTTATAAAGAAAGTGAAATAAGACAAATCGAATTAGAATTTCCGACAGATAACTTTTGGTCTGCCCTTACGGATGCGGGAGATAATGATGTCTTAGCTTCAGTTATTATCGATGGGGAAATGTTCGATAGCGTGGGGGTACGATTCAAGGGGGCTACTTCTGATTTTCGTAATTTTTCGGAGAAGAAATCCTTTAATATTTCTATGGATGCCTTTATTGAGGGGCAAGATGTCAGGGGCTATGAAACGTTGAATTTAAATGGAAACTATGAAGACCCTTCCTCCATCAGAGAAATTCTCTATAACCATGTGGGTAGAAACTATCTGCCTGCTTTAAAAACCAATATAGCAGAGTTGTATATCAATGGGACTTATTGGGGACCTTATTTAAACGTTCAACAATTGAATGGGGAATTTATAAGAGAATGGTTTTTGAGTAATGACGGAACTAGATGGAGGGCGGAACAAGAAGGGGCAGCAGCAGGACCAGGCGGCGGACCCGGTGGTGGCGGACCAGGCGGTGGCGGCGGACCCGGCGGAGGAGGAGGTGGCGGCGCACGATTTGGACAAGGGATGTCTACGTTAAATTTTTTGGGTCCAGATTCGGCTTATATCCCTAATTATAACCTGAAAAAAACCAGCAAAGAAAATCCTTGGTCGGATTTGGCAATAGGAACAGAAAAATTAAACACGCTACCAACGGATCATACTTTATACGATGAATTGAAAAATTATGTAGATATTGATAAGGCATTGTGGTTCCTAGCGCATGAAATCATTTTTACAGATTCCGATGGATACATTAGCAAAGGGGGGAGTGATTATTACGTGTATTGGGAAGCGGAGACAGGGCGACTGGTACCTTTGGAATATGATGGAAATAGTGTGATGGTTTTAAATAGAATAAATGAGTTTCCACTTTTTTATCGGGAAAATGAAGTTGATTTTCCTCTAGCTAATCGCCTATGGGCAAGTTCTGAGTTACGGCAACGATATCTATCTCACTTCAAACTAATTCTTTCCGACTACTTTACACCAGATTATCTAAATGGCTTAATTGATGGATATGCCAACCAGTTTAGGGACTTGATAGAAATGGATACCAAAAGAATAACCGAGCCTGCGGACTTTGAAGCAGAGCTTTTAAACTTAAAAGACTTTATCAACCGTAGAAGAAATGCCTTACTAGATCATCCTGAAATGCAAGCACAAGGCGTAATGATCTCTACTGTTGAGGCTTCCACTAAGGCTCCGTCAAGTGCAGAAAGCGTAACTATTACTACTAGGATCGGGTCGGATATTGCTGCTTCTAAAGTTAAACTTTATTATGGAAAGGGCTTGGTAGGCACTTTTGATCGAGTGGATATGAGTAATACGGGAGGCAATGTATATGAGGCTACTATTCCGAGTTTTGCGTCAGGAGAATATGTTCGGTATTACATAGAAGCATTGGCAGACGATGCCATGCAGACGGCAACTTACGCTCCCAAAGGCGCAGAACATGATGTGTACGTATATCGAGTAAGCGTTGGGGAAACTAGCCAAAGTGAGGTCGTAATCAATGAATTCATGGCCTCTAATGATGCGTCCATTGCCGATCAAGATGGCGAGTTTGATGATTGGATAGAATTGTATAACACCACGGACCAAGCTATAGATTTGACGGGCTATTTTCTATCGGATAATGCGGAGAATTTGGATAAGTACGATATACCTGAGGGAACCATGATTCCAGCCGATGGCTACCTGACCATTTGGGCAGATGAAGATGGGATGCAAGAAGGTTTACATGCGAATTTCAAAATTTCGGCTTCTGGAGAAGAACTCTTTTTGGTGAATCCTGATACCATAGTCATTGACGAAATCACTTTTGGGGAGCAAAAGACGGATACTTCCTATGCTCGTATTCCCAATGGAATAGGGCCTTTTACCTTTGCCAATGCTACCTTCGGATCAAATAATGAAGGTACAACTAGTTTAGCTGATATTGATTTTAATAGTCCACAATTGCTAGTACAACCTAATCCTGCCAGCGAATCTGTATCCATACAATTAAAAGACGCCCAAGCATCAAAGATGCACTTAACCATTTTTGACGTCATGGGTAGACCTGTTTGGCAACAAGTTGTTTCCGATCGTTCGATTTTGCTCTCTTTATCAACTTTTAAAGCGGGGATCTATATTTTGGTGGTGAATGATCGAGTAGGGCAACGATTGGTCGTGGTGGATTAATCATGCCGTCTTGAGAAATAGAGGAGAATAAATGAACGCAGTGGCGCGGAGGCGCAGAGAATAATTTGATCTCTGCGCCTCTGCGTTCAATATTTAATTTCGTCAGAAATTTCAGCGTTAGGCTTATACTACAAGCTCAATTCCTACATGCTGAGCTGTCGTTAAATAGCGAGTTATACCACTTTTATCCTCTTTCTATTTGAAATTTTTTTTATTATATTTGTAATATCCCATCTGTGATGAAGCCATTGCTACAAGATGGCATAATTTTATCTTATTTAAGGTAATTCCCCCCACTATTGTAACACTCCCCCCATCGTTACCTTACTTTCTTTTAATATAGTATTGATGAAAGATAGCTTTCCTTTAGCTTGAAAAGAGAACCTATCTTTTCCATCGTTCTTTAACTCTTTAACCATGAAAAGGCTTCCATTCCTACTCCTATTTGTATGTGGAATATTATGGGCATCCTGCGGTAGTGACGCTGCTTCCGCTTCCAACAATACAGATGAGCCGCTTGTGAAAAAATTGTCTACGGAAGAAAGTGCTTCTTTAGTAGAAGAAGAGGATTCCTATTATTCCGAAACGGATGATAATTCTTCTACTGACTCAGATTATGACGCTGATTCCAATGAAGATAGTTACGATTCCTCAGATGATGATGACTATTCCTCTTCCTCAAATGACGATTCTTCCTTTGCTACTGATAGTTATGAGGCCCCTGCCATTAATGAAGAAGAAGCAAGTTTATTTATAGGGCGTTTCAAAACAACGTATGAAAAATTATTAACCTTCAAAGACAATCCAGATTTTCATCAAATGGGTTTTGTACAACCAGGCGATTACCATGATTGGATGATGGAAGCGCAAGATTTAAGAGATAATCCAATATCTGAACAATTGGTATCTAGAGGATTAATATCCAATGAGTTAGTGCAACTTGGAATTGAATATCTTGAATCGAAGGGATTGGAAACACATTCTACCTTGATGTTCAATGAGGATTTCAAGAAAGTGTTGTATTAGCGTTGCGAGTTGACGGGCTGCGGGTGAACGAGTTGGCTAAATAGGCGTTTATTTTACTAACCTATGTAGCTTGTGCATTCGCAACCCGTTCACCCGCAATCCGCAACCACTCACTCAAAAGTCTTCTTCACCAAACCACATCGCATCATCTTATCACCAAAGTAAGGATTTTGGATGGCCTCTTCTGTTGCCAACCAATCGGCTCCTTCGTTATTAAATGCCATTGGGCAGTGTTGCACGTATAAGGCATTTCCTTCCGTACCATAAGCTTCAATTACATTGATGAGTACATCTGATAAAAAGCCAAACTGTTTGCGTTGTGCCTCTACATCGGACAGCGCTACTATTTTTTGACTATGACTTTGTAATCCCATCAATTGTTCTGACCAATAAGCCAAGGCTTCTCCTGATAATACACTAGGGTCTATTTTTTCAACAGCAGCGACGACAGGTTCCGCAGCTTTTGTCGCAGCGGAGGGGTCTGTTTGGACCAAAGCATCTTTTAGTCCAATATAAGCATTAGCTACGGTATTCAATTGTTTTTTAAATGGAGTAGGGGTAGCTTCTTGGAAATTGGGTACTTGGTCGCTTTTCTCTTTTTTGATGCCCACATTTTGGTTCATCATACTAGTTTGGTTGTTTAATTGGGCAGCAGCGTCTATGGTAAAACTACCATAGGTAACCACCTCTTCCCCTGCTTCTATCCCACTAGTAATTTCATAACTACTGCCAAGACTAGCTCCCAATTCTACCTCTCTAAATTGGAAAGAGGGGATTTCTGTATCAGGCAGTTTTACGTATACAACAGAGCGTTTCCCCGTCCAAAGCACCGCAGATTTTGGAAGCGTTAGACTGGCTTTTTTGGAGGTAGTAGCTTTCCTTTTGGTTGGATGAATCGTTCCCTCTACAAACATTTCTGGTTTTAATAAGCCACTACTATTAGACACTTCTGTTCGGACGGCTGCCACTCGGCTAGTTGGATTAAGTAAAGGGTCTATAAAAGTGATTCGGCTGGAAAAGGTTTTATTGGGAATAGAAGCGACGGTAAAGGCTACTTTATCTCCAACACGAATGTGCGGTAAGTCTTTTTCATAGGCATCAAATAAAATCCAAACTTTTCCCAAATTCATAAGATCAAACAAAGGCGCACCTTGTTGGAGATAATCGCCCACTGCTACCCTCCGATTGGTAATAATTCCGCCTGCATCCGCATATAAAGGAAAGGTTTCTTGAATGGTGCCTTGTTGCTCAATCGCCTCAATGGTGGCTGCTCCGATCTTCCAAAATTTTAATTTATTTCTAGCCGCTTTCACCAAGCCTGGACTTAAATCTTTCAATTTAATAGCCTCTAATAACTCCCGCTGGGCAGTGATTAAATCGGGAGAATAAATATCTGCTACTTTTTGCCCTTTGCGAATCCGCTCCCCCGTAAAGCTGACGTATAGTTTTTCAATTCTTCCAGGAATATGGGTAACCTGACTGGCTGCTAGTCGCTCATCCGCCTGTACTTTCCCTGATAGCGCAATGGATTTTTGGGAGGAGCTAGTTGCTGATGCTATTCCGCCTCCGACGATGGTGGTTTCGATATTCGCCAATTTTGCTGCTTCTTCCGTCATCTTGAGTATCAATGGATCGTCTGATGCATTGGCGTCCAAAGGCGTTAAATCCATTTCACAGATGGGGCAAATCCCCATTTCATTTTGACGAATCTGTGGGTGCATCGAACAGGTGTATTCTGTGGTGGCTTCTTGGCTGGCAGGGGCAGAAGCTGCTGCGGTCGGATGGACATGGCTATGATCCACTGCTTGGTTGCCAAAAAGAAAATACCCGATTCCAAGTCCGATTAGGACCGCAATAATCGCCGTTATTATTATTTTTTGATTCATTATTTCTAATAATTAATTTTACTCATTTGTAAAAATCCTGTTTTGATATTATCGAATACTCAAATATCTGTCTATCTCACTTTTCGCTAAATGACTTTCCACAATGGCGTGTAATATTTTTAAATCGTACTCAATCAATTCTTTTTGTAAGCGTAGTAACTCATCGAAATTCTTTCCATTGGCACTGTAATCCGTCTCTAAAATTCGGATGGTAGCTTGTGTCAAGGCTATTTGTTTTTGGTATAAGTCCATTTGCAATACCGCCGCATCATATCGAGCATAGGCAGTTTCTATAGCGGCTTGGAATTGAGCCAATACATCTGCTTTTTGAAAATCTAATGCTTCTATTTTTAATAATTCCTCTTTTTCTTTTGATTCGTATTTCCCTTTGTAAAGCGGCAATCGCACCACAGCTTTTAGCTGAACAATATCTCTACCGTTCCGTGCAGGCATGGCATCATCTCGCTTATTGACCATGATGTAATCAACGCCTACGCCAAAGGTGGGTTTGTCTGCAATTCCGTTTGCATCTATGCGAGCAGTAGCCACCTCTTGCTGTAAGTCATACATTTTTAATAGCGGATGGTCGGCGGCTATTTGTTCTAGCAATCCTATTTTATCTATGGGTAGGGTAGCGAACGTTAGACTGTCCATCACCTCAATAGTTTGGTCCAACGACCGATTTAGAATTTGATTAATCTGGATGGTCGGTGGTCGTTCTTGTGTTTCTAAAATAGCCAATTCTTGGCGCAAGGTTTCAATTTGTAATTGTACCCTTAATACATCTGCTGCAATGGCAGTTCCACTTTCTACTTTGGCTAAGGCTAACCGTTCTAAGGCTTCTAAGAACACCAAATTTCGTCCGATAATAACACTACTTTTTTGCGTTTTATACAGCCGTAAATAGGCTTGTTCGACTTGGTATTTTAATTCTAATTCCCGCACACTTAACTGCCCTTGTACGACCGCCGCTTTTGCTAAGGCTACTTCTTTTTGGCTGTCTATGGTTCCAAACCAAGGAAAGCGTTGCATAGCACTTACTCGTAGTGCTTGTCCGCCTAGTCGGGTTTCTACGGGTAAGGGGAAAATGCCTACGCCTAGTTCTGGATCGGGTCTCGGATTAATTTGCGCTGCGCCTTCTAAGGTGGCGTAGTACTCCTTTTCTTGCACTTTTAGGGATAGGTTATTATCCGCGATTTGTTGGATGAGTTCTGGGAGGGGTTGTGCTGGTAGTTGGGAACAACCAACTATTATTAAAAAAAGTAATTTTATTTTCTGCTTCATAATTTTGCTAATTTTAGTAGACTAAGTCAAAGGTAAAGATGCGTTACTTTTAGCCACAAAGTGGCGGCATAATGTAACATAGGACGCAGTCCTATGAAACAGAAAATGGGAATTCTCTAAGCCCTGAATCGGCGACATAAACTTCCGTATGCTTCTTATGTCGCCCATTCAGGATAGGGTGTTCAAAATAACGTAAATATGTTGCGTTGCTTTTCGCTTAATCCCAAAGGGATTGAATGTGATTAACCCCAGATGCAATCTGGGGAATACGAGTTGCTATTAGCCACAACCCCAAAGGGGTTGAACTC
>CALJIQ010000463.1 GCA_937973995.1 uncultured Saprospiraceae bacterium | reverse complement strand
AAAAACCATGCGAATACTTTTCTTCCTATTTTTCTCACTGATTAGTATGCAACTACATAGCCAAGACTTCCAACAATACCGTTGGGAAAATCGTCTCCTACTCATTGTTGACCAATCCGACCAGCAAGCAAAACGACAGCAGCAGTTAGTATTTTTGCAAAAGGAAGCAGCAGGTTTAATAGATAGAAAATTAAAAGTATTCAGCCTGTCCAAAAAGGGGATGCAAGAAGGGATGCAAGATGTTTCAAAGTGGAAAGCTATGGAAATCCCCGCTCGTTTTAAGACCCAACAATCCTTAAAAGTATTTTTGATCGGCTTAGATGGAGGAATCAAGGCGACTTACGATGCACCCATTATGCCCCAGTCCATTTTTGATATAATTGATACAATGCCCATGCGAAGAGCAGAGCTAAATAGTAGAAATTGATGAAAGTTTCTTCAGTATTAGGATGGATTAGAATTTATAGGGCGATTATTTTTTAGATTCTGAAAAATAGGCAGAATTTTTGCTATGATATACTTTAAGGATTACCCTTCTATTTTCCCTTCCAACCTATTCAAAGAGCGTCCAACTTAAAGCGCAAGCCCTTCAATTAGAGAGTCCAATTTAAAGTGCAAACAAAACCCTCCTTTTTAAATTTTCATCTTGTCAAAATTTATTACTATGCAAAAGGATATGCTTAAGTGCCTTATACTTCTTTCAATGATGGTAGGAGGGCATTCTGTTTTTGGACAAATTTGGTTTAAAATGGACCTCATGGATGATGGAGAGACCTATCAAATTTCATTGGTGTCGGAAGTAGATTGGTCCTTACCAAATAACTTGACAAGTACTGGCCAAGTCACGATAAAGGTACCTACGTTGGAATTTGAAGTGGCCGAATTTGAGAGCGTTCATCCTCAATTAGAATGGGAATATAACTCAAGAGTAAACGCTCCTTCGGAGTCATTGGATATTGATTATTTGTCCTTTGGCTTACGCCGGGCGGGTAGGTCGTTTGAATATGAAGCGGGAGAGGAAGTACCCATCATTCGGTTTCAAAATGCGCTGGGTTGTTCGGAGGCCATAAGCCTATTGGATAACGTGCAGGACCCATTGGAAGTGACTACTAGCAGGCGGGCAAATATTGGCAATCAATTGACCGTAGTTGGTGCTAGAGGAAATGCCTATGTTGGTAACAGGGGCGGGCAGGTCGTGAAGTGTCAAAAGGTAGTGAAAACCAAAGAAGCAGTGATGGAAGACTTTACCTTATTTCCGAACCCAGCAAACAATGTGATCAATATCAAATTGGACTGGACCGACAAATCACAGTTAGGCCATTTTCTTATTAGAGATCAAGCTGGTAGAGTAGTAGTCCACCAACAAGCAGAAATGCAAGAGGGCTTAAATGAAATGCAATTTGATATTAGTAATCTGGATGGTGGTATGTATCACGTCGAACTATCAAATACTAAAAACGAAAGTATTTCCCTAGATAAATTTGTAAAAATCTTTTCTGCTTCTATTGACGGTATTCCTTCTAAAAAGGAAGAAGCGGAGGAGGATCCTCGGAATTGAGAGGAAAGTTAAAATCTAACTGTTTATTTGTTTAACTGTTGATTCGTTTTCAAGCTATGCATGGATATGGATAAACAGGTCAACAAATAAACGGTACTGGAAAATCACTTTTCTATCCCGTTCTGAGTATTATATACTATACGTCATCAGTCTACCGTCAAGTGAAACGACCGTCAACCGAATTAAGCCTCCTAAAACTCTACTCGATAACTCAAAATAGGCAACAAGCCCAATTTATATTCTTGGGTAATTTCTTTTAAAAAGGTATCGTAATATTGAAAAGAAGGATTTTGTTGATTGGTCAAATTTTGAATATCCAAGGCTAACGTACTACTGAATTTCTTTTTATTCCTTTTCCAATAAACACGAAGATCTGTTTTAAAGAAAGTATTCTGTTGTAGGGAAAAGGCAGTTTGGGTATCAAAAATCGTTCGTCCTGCTAATTCGGAGGCGGTAGCATTAATTGGTGTTTCTCGTAACCCACCTGCCACCGTTGCATGAAGGTTGACGCCTAATATCATATCCTTTCCTTTCTTGCTATAAGGGAATTCCTTTCCATAAGCAGCATTGACTATGTAATTTCCATTAAAACGGGTGTCTCGTTTGATACCATCTGAACCTTTGTAGGTAGCATCAAACAAACTTACATTCGTGAGCCAAAAAGAATTATTAGAAAAATATTTTTGAGCGGTGAGTTCTATTCCATAGTTGGTACCTGTTCCCTCGTTGACCAGAACTTGGTTAATCGTCTCTTCAAACGTGTTTAAGGTAGAAAAAGAATTGGATTCATTTTTAGCGATAGGCACATCATACAGAAACTGGCTATACGCTTCTATTTTGAACCGTGTGGTATTCCAAATTTTTTCATACCACAAGGAAGTTTGATGAGATTTGGTTAATTCCAATTCCCTATTCTCTGCTAATGGACCAGTTCCCAATCCATATACTTCTGGAAGTTGACGCTGACTGTTTTTACCATATCCCGCCCCTAAGCGTTGGGTATTAGTGAGGGACCACTGTAGCTGCAACGTAGGTTCAAAGGAGGTAGTTGAGTTATAACCAAAATAGAGATACCTAACTCCTGCTTCCAAGGATAAGTTCGACCAATTTGTTGACCAATTTGCATAAGGTTGCCAGATCGTACCAGATATATTTCCCGCTGCAAGGTTGTCATTTGTTAGAAAAGAAAAGGCATTATTGCGGTCCTCTAATTGAGTGATAACTGCTCCAAACTTTAAACTCTTTGTCGAATTTAAATGATATTGAGCAAAAGCGTTCGTAGAAAATTTTTGAGTATTTAAATCGGTTTGTTCAAATTCTTGTATAGCGGGTAGGGTGGTCAGTTCCGAACTTCTAACAGATTCTGTAGCAGAAAATACACTCGTCAATCCCCACTTCCATTGGTTATTTATTGTATTGGTATATTTTAAACCACCCGCTTGCATATTGGATTCAAACAAGATATTGAAGAAGTCTTTTTGGATAGCAATCTCTTCCATTGGCTTCGCTGTAAACTCATTTTTACTATTGCCCATAAATCCAAATAGGGTAAGGTTGCTTTGTGTGGTGACAGGAAAATGTAGCGTTACGGCAAGGTCTTGAAAATTAATGGCTTCGTCTCCTAAATCGACGCCAGCCGCCCCTAATATCCCAAGAAAAGAATAGCGATAGTTCGCTAAGTAAGAGGCTTTTTTATTTTTAGATAAGGGACCTTCTGCTGCTAGGTCTATTCCGATGACTCCTACCTGACCTGTAAATTCGGTTTGTTGATTATTGCCTGTACGTAAACTCATATCCATTACACTGGACAAAACATTCCCCATTTCGGCAGGAAATGCTCCTCGCATAAAAGTGGTATTGCCCAACATCTGCGCACTTAGTATATTGACTCCACCCCCGCTTTTAGCTGGTCGGTCGGTATTCGTACCTGCGTTACTTAGATGATTTGGATTCACAATTTCTACCCCCTCTAATCGCCAACTATTATTATTGGGCGAATTGCCTCTAACAATTAGATGGTTGGCTTGGTCATTCGGATTGGCTACTCCAGCATAAAAAGTAGCTAGTCGGGCAGGATCAAAAAAAGTGGAGGGTAAGCGTAAGGTTTCTTCTATCGTGAACAATTCGTGGGCAGGATACACTTTACGTCTTCGGTTGGGCAAATTCCCTTTAACAAGGACTTCCGCTAGATTTTCATTGCCTGTTTCGAGCTGAATTTCTAAGACCATTTCCTTTCCTGATTCCAATAATAATTCGGATACAACAGCCGTGCTATATCCTATATAACTCGCTTCGAGCGTATATCTACCTACTGGAACTTCTTCTAATCGGAAGGTTCCATCTTCAGAGGTGGCGGTACCTATTTCCTTGCCTGCTAACTGTATGGTAACGCCTACTAATCCAGTACTATTATTAGCATCTTTTACGATTCCTCTAATGGTTTGGGTTAGTGCTTGGGCAAAGTTGGTGCTAGGAATGACCAATAGACACATTATAATTACAACAAGGTGTATTAGTTTTTTTACAATAAACATATTCATTCAAAACGTCTTTACTATTTGGCAGGTAATACCAATGGATTTGTTCTTCTAATAAATTTTGCCAAAATAACCGTTTCTTAGCAATAATCAATGGTGTATCTATTTATCCTATTGGCAATTAACAAATCAGATGGGTGTCGAGCTATTTCAGGGAAGGTATTAGGTGTTTTTTAGAAGACAACCTCAACCCCAACAATTAGACGTTGACATCCTTGAAGTTGAGGTTGAGGTTGAGGTTGAGGTTGAAATTAATATATTATTTACTTACAATAAAAGGTTTGCTTACCACCTTATTCAGTTGTTCAGATTCAATATAGAGGAAATAAGTTCCATCCTTTAACGCACGGATATTGATCTGTTCTAGGTCACTATGTGATTTACTAAACTGATCAGTTAGTATAATCTGCCCATAACTATTACTAATATGGTATTGTATGGATTGATCTTTAAAACTAGAAATATCAATGGTTAGCTGATCTTGAACAGGATTAGGAAATAGATCAATATCTAAGAGTGCCTTTTGAAAATAAACATTTCTAAATGGGGTATATTCAATAGTACCATCTTCGTAGGCTACTTTTACTTGATAATAATTCAAGCCTTCCTGATGTGGTTGATGTAGAAAGGTATAATGTTGTAGGTCTATTTTAGATTGGGCGGGTATCCTTTCAATATCTGTAAACGCATCATCTGCTTCTGTAGCATGCTGAATAATATAGTGATCTACTACTTTATCAGAATGAACCAACCAAGAAAGCACTGCCGCATGATTTTCAGTTGGGGTTACCTCTAAATTATGGATTGGAATAGATAAGTGATCCGTAGTGTTTCGGCTATTGGCAGAACTGCTTATATTGTTACTGGATAAGGTAATTCTAGTATTACAGTGCTGGGTCCAATTACTATTAAAAATGGTAACTAAGTAATCTCCGTTTGGTAAATTAGTAGCCGTTTTTTGATTACCACAATTATAACTACATGAGAAAATGACAATCCAACCTTGAGAAATACTATTTATTTTATAAAAATAAGATTCCCCATCTAGACCTTTCATATCTATTGTACCATTGCCATAGCTAATTAAGACGTCATTACATTGCTCAGTTTGATCGGTGTCTGGATTCGGGTCAGGATCAGGATCAGGATTCGGGTCAGGATCAGGATTCGGATCAGGATCAGGATTCGGGTCTGGATCAGGATTCGGGTCTGGATCAGGATTGCTAATACCACCTTCCGTTACCGTAATTCTTTCTAAACAAGTGGTTTGGTACTGACTATTTTTTACGACAACTATATATACCAAATTTCAGCATTTTTATTTCCTCTGCCTCCACTCCAAGACCCACCTAGGGTGAAGACTCGGCCATCACTTAAAGTGGTCATCCCATGATAGCCTCTTGGGGTAGTCATAGCTGGTCCTGTAATAAAAGCATTTGTTGAAGGATTGTAAATAGTGGTTTTTTTGCTACTACTTCCACCTGTGACAATTACGCTGCCATCCGCCAAATTAGCTGTGCCTGGACAAAACATATCGTGACCTGTGTTGGACACTAGTCGTTCTGTAAAAGAATTGTTGGTTGGATCAAAAATGGTGGTATAGGTCTCTCCATTATTTCCTCCAAAATCGTTTTTAGCATAAGCAGACCAAGCTAAAATTTTACCATCTGGTAAGTTGGCTGCTGCTACTGGTATCACGGAAGAATTAATGACCGCTCCCCATTTCCCTTGCTCAGATGGCTGGGCAATGGTTCCTACTGTAAATAATATAAAGCAATAGGCAAAAAAATTTTTCTTATAAAAATGATTCATTAATATAGGTTTTGACTTAATACAATTGGTGTATCGCATTAAATAGGAGTACAATAAAATATCTGCTAAAATGAGTAACAATAATCTAGCAGGTATAGATGGGATTGAAAAGAAATAGATGAGATTAACTGAAATGGATGGGAAAAATCAAATCGTGATAGGATTAAAGAGAAGAAAGGATTTAATTGATAGTTTTCTAATGAAAACAGTAATCCTGCAATATAAATAATTATTTAGTTTCTTACAAATTATTTTCTGCGCAGTTTGTATGATAGTCGAACTGATTTTAGTTTTGCAAATAGTCTCACTTTTTATACATTCGCTTAGAGTATGTCTAAATTTCTATCGGCTGAAAACCAATATTTTACGAACCTGACTTTGAAAAAATGAGCTTATTTAGCTCGCTAAACGCACTAATTTTTTCTTCCTCAGAACCGCAAACTATTGATTTTCAACTCGAAATAAATTTTAGACATACTCT
>CALJIQ010000462.1 GCA_937973995.1 uncultured Saprospiraceae bacterium | reverse complement strand
TCATTGATCTATTGTCCCATTGATCTATTGTCCCATTGATCTATTGTCCCATTGATCTATTGTCCCATTGATCTATTGTCCCATTGATCTATTGTCCCATTGATCTATTGTCCCATTGATCTATTGCTCTATTGTCCTATTGTCCTATTGTCCTATTGTTACATTGTCAATGGGTCAATGGGTCAATGACACAATAGAACCATGAATCAATGAAATCAAAAATAAACTGGGTTTTGACGAGACGGGGAGCAAGTCTTTTTGCTCCCTGTTTTTTTATTCCATTGTTTCATGGCTAATCGAAAATTCAATAACTCATCAGCTCACTTTGGAGTGAGCAGATGAGATGTACCCATTCAATCTGCTCACTTTAAGTTGAGCTGATTGATAATTGATACTATTCCATTTCTTTTGTATAATTTCTTTCCATTGCTACATGGTCAATGGAACAATGAAACAATAGAACCATGAAGCAATGATCTCTCGATAATCACTTCCCCACATCCTTCAGCATCTCCTCAATAGCCCGCTCCAATTGTTCATCAATCCCTTTATCAATTTTGCCAGGCATATTTTTGACTAGGATATCAGGTTCGGTTTGATTATTCTCCATCCAATTGCCATTGATGTCTTTGGCACTGACGGGTACGACACCCCAACGGGAACCATCGGGTAAGCCTTCCCAGCCTGCATAGCTACAGGTACCAGGGACTGGCATGCCTACCGTTTTTCCAATTTTCAAATCGGTATAGCCACAGGCAAAGCAATGCCCATCGGAGTACATGCTTTCGTTAAAAATGGCGAGGGTGGGTTTGGTCCAGCGAGAGGTGGGTTCTCCGCCGACTACCTTTGCTTCGGTGGCGTAGGTGATAAAAGGTACGCCTGTAAAGAACATGGCAAGATCCGCTACTAAGTCTCCGCCCCCATTAAAACGAGTATCCACGATCATGCCTTTGGTGTCAAAAAATTTACCCATCATATCTTGGTAGATGCTTCGGTACGGACCATCCCCCATCCCTGGGATATGCACATAGCCCAATTGTCCATTACTTTTTTCTTTGACTTCTTGTTCGTTTTTCTTGACCCACCGTTTGTAGAGTAGGTTAAATTCATCTCGTAAGGTGATGGGTTTGATGGTTATCAATTCTCGTTTTTGCGTTTTGGGGTCTAGCACTTCTAGTAAGGTAAATTTGCCTGCCTTTCTATTGAGATATTTGGCAACATCTTGATTTTGGTCAATCAACACCCCATCAATTTTTTCAATAATCATTCCCGCTTTCACCTTGATATTAGCTTTATCTAATGGGCCACCTATTAAGATTTCATCAATTAAAATACCATTGCCTGTATGGTCATAATTCATAAAAATACCAAGTGCTGCCGTTTCGTCAGGATTGTCCATTTTGTAACTAGCACCTCTTGCCCCTGCGTGGGAGACGTTCAATTCTCCTAGCATTTCGGATAACATTTCTGCCATTTCAAAAGAATTGCCGATATGCGGTACATACTTCCCATACGCCGTTTTCATCTGTTCCCAATTAATCCCATGAAAATCGGGGTGATAAAAAATGGCATTGGTTCTAATCCAAACATGATCGAAAATGGCTGCCCGTTCTGCTTGGGCATCAAATTCCATTTCGCCCTTAATCTTCACTGCTTTCTTTTCCTCTTTTTCAGGATCAATCTTCGAAATCTTTCCGCCGCTCAATAAATATAAATTTTCTCGTTTTTGATCCCATTGTAATTGTCCAGAATCGGCATCTAGTTTTAATGCCATCTTGGTTTCCTTCGTTCGCAAATCCGTACTCCATAGATTCATTTTCTTTTCAAATCTAGACAAGTAATACAACTTATCTCCTTTTTTAGAAAGCACCGCATCTCCTAATCGAGACGAATGAATGGTTAACCGTTTGGTGCGGTCTTTCATTTGTTCCCATTCAAAGGTCAAGGGTTTTACCTCGTCTTCGTCTGTATCTTCCTCTTTAGTAGTTTCTTTCTTTTTGCTTTTTTTCTTCCCCTTGACTAGTTTTTCTGTTTCCTTTTTAGCCTTTTCTTTAGCCTCTTTTGCTGCTTCCTCAATGGCTTCTTGGAGTTTAAAATCTTCCTCGCTTAAATTAAATTTATCCCAAACTTCTTGGGTAAAAAACATACTATACACATCGCTCTCTGAACGCCCACTTGTCGCATAAGATTTCAAACCATGCCGATTGCTAAACCACAACATTTGTTTACCGTCATTCACCCATTTTGGACTATAATCATAGTAGCCACTTTCATTCAAATTCACTCGCTTGGAGCCATCCGCTGCCATTAATAATACCTCACTATTATTAAGAGATAGATTCCAATCCACTAATAACCATTTGCTATCTGGACTCCACCGAAAATATTTATCGCCATCTCGCATGTGATACAATTCTTTAGGGGTCAATAGCGTCACTGTTTTATTAGTAGCTATATCTTTTACTTTCAAGGTGCGGCGACCTTCTATAAACGCTATTTTTTTACCGTCAGGAGAAAAACGGGCAAGGTAATTATCTGTTTCATTACTAATCACCGGTGCTTCTTTTGTTAAAGTAGCCGCATAGAAAAAAGGTTCTTCTTTTCTCGTTTTTTCCGTTTTGTAAATACTCCATTTTCCGTCCCGTTCGCTACTATACACAACTGATTTTCCTTCTGGTCCCCAAGTTAGAAATCGCTCTTGTTCAGGAGTATTGGTCAGTCGTTTGGTAAACGATTCTCCTACGGAAGTAACAAACACCTCTCCCCTAGCGATAAAGGCAATTTCTTTTCCATTGGGGGACACTGCCATTTCTCGAATACCTCCATTAATGGAAATAAATTTATCGTTATTACTCTTGTCTTGTGTTCGAATAGTCACCGCCACCTTTTGCGGTTCTTGCCCTTCTCTCATCGTATATAATTCTCCATCAAAACAAAAACTAAGTAGGCCATTTCCTACACTTAAATAACGTACTGGATGCAAAGAAAAATTCGTTAGTTGTGTTTTTTGACCAGGATTATCCAGGCTCATTTTATGCACATTAAACGTTCCGCTCTCCTCACTCAAATAGTACATACTTTTTTCATCTGCACTAAAGATAGGTTGCCGATCTTCGCCTGCAAAGGAAGTAATCATTTTGTGCGTATCCGTTGTAGCATCGTACAACCAAATATCTCTTGCAATGGAAGAAACATGATGCTTGCGCCACTCATTTTCTCCTCCTTTTTTATCGTGATATAGCAGTTGGTTCCCCGCCTTATTTGACTGCACATACTCCGCTGGAAATGTAAATATTTGATCTACCCGACCACTTTTTATCGGAACCGAATACAGTTCTGATTGGGACCGATGTGGATACTGCCGATGCTGTGCTAAGTCCTGTCGAATTGCCCCAAATATAACTTGGGTTTGATCGGCGGAGAAGCTATAAGGCATTTCATTATTCGAGTGATAGGTAAGCCGCTTCGCTGGTCCACCAACTGCTTCCATCACATACACATCAAAGTTGCCATATCGATTGGAAGCAAAGGCAATCTGTTGACCATCTCTACTCCATACCGCACTATAATCGTGAGCATCATGATAGGTTAATTGAGTGGCGTCTCCTCCCGTACTGGACACCTTGTATAAATCGCCTTTATAAGTAAAAACAATTGCTTGTCCATCGGGAGAGATGCTGGCGGATCGTATCCATTTGGGTTGGATTTGGGCGGGTAGCAGTAGTGGTAATAGGGCTACTAAAAGTAGTAATTGATATTTCATTTTTTAGTGTTATTATTCTTTGATAAATACCTTAATTTTCCCTGAAATGGACATCGAGTCCATTTCAGGGATAAGTCATTTTACAGGATTTATCAATGAACCATTTTATTTAGATGAAAGCTTCATACTACTATACATGGAATAGTTTTTTTTTTTAAAAACAGAATAAGTAATCTTTACTATCTAATAGTTCCTTCAAATGTCCCCCGACCCCACGGGGAGTACGTCCGTGCAATAGTTGATCTGACGTACTCCCCTTGGGGTCGGGGGAAATTTGCAACCGCTCATGTATAGTAGGTGAAAGCTTTAGAATCACAGAATAAAGATAGAGAAATTCATAAAAGTAATAAGTAAGCGCTTGAACATGATGGTTTTTTATTGCCTCGCTGGCTAACCAGGCTGACCGAGAATGTGTTTGTAGCAGATTTACGGGGTCACTTTATGTGTGCCCCCGTAAATTTTACTCTTGAAAACCAAGGAGTTAAGTAACAGGGGCGTAAATTCTCAATAGAGGTTGAATAAATCTTGTGTTAGCACTCTTGGTGCTAACATAAGTTGGTTGACTTATAGAGTTATGTTAGCACCAAGAGTGCTAACACAACTATCAATCATAAAATGCCAATTATTCATTGAGAGCTTACACAGGGGCACTCAAAGTGACCCTCTTACATGCCACCAAATACGTTGTCGTCAGCCTGTAACGCCAGCTCGGCAAATAGGGATTTTAGAGACAGAAATTATAAAAAATGGCTTTGGAAAAGCCATTTTTTATAATTTCTGTCTCTAAAGAACCCTAATACGAGACGGCGAATAGCCGTCGAGTATTAATGTCAACAGTCCAGTTAAGTATCATTAAATTTAAGTACCTTACAATCTACATTTGGATTTCGGTAGTTTCTACTAACACAGTACAAGCTCTCAAAGTTGGAAATGTTCTCCTAACTACAAAAAGCTGATACTATGAGTAAGGACTATTATGAAATAGAATCCTCTAGACCCTTTTCCCAAAGTCTAATCTGGCAATTAAATCGTACCTTTTATCAACAAAAAGGAATAACCGCTTGGAATAAAGATATTGTGCCACACAATATGACCAGTAGTTCCATGGTGGGGAGAACCTATGCAGGATTAATCCTAGCCTTTTTAAAAGACCTAGCCGCCAAAGGGAAAACCAAAGAAACGGTTTATATTCTAGAATTAGGGGCGGGACATGGTCGCTTAGCTTTTCACATTCTTCAGCATTTACAAAAATTAGCTCTTCCACTTGGAAAAAAAATTCCTCCCTTTTGTTATGTCTTGAGTGATATTGCTGAGGACAATCTTTCTTTTTTTAATAAGCACCCTCAATTCAAAAAATACTTCGATCAACAAATCCTAGACGTTGCTTATTTTGATGCTTCAAAGAGTGAAGAATTGCATCTACAGCATTCTAATAGTAAGATCCGTCCACAAGATTTAAAGCAACCCATCATTGCTATTGCTAACTACTTTTTTGATTCCATTCCAACCGATCTTTTTTTAATACAGGAAAAAATTATTTCTGCTTGTGCCATTGCACTCCAATCAAAAGAAGACCCTACCCAAATGGATGCTGAGGCATTAATTAATAATATGGAGTTAACCTATTCCAAGCAGGTTTTAAAAAAGTCTTTTTATGAGGACCCTCTATTAAATGAAATCTTGGAAGACTATAAAGACTTACTCACTAATTCACATTTATTTTTCCCTGAGCAGGGTATCCAATGCTTGAAACATCTGACTAATTTTTCTTCAGAAGGTCTAATGGTCTTATCAATGGATAAAGGCTTCCATGAAATAAGAGATTTGGAAAATAAAAAAGAACCCGATATTGTCACGCATGGAAGTTTCTCCCTTTGGGTGAATTATCACGCATTAAGTGCTTTTTGTAATAAGAAAGGAGGCAAAGCCATTTTTCCTTCTTGGTCCACTTTTAATTTAAATATAGGCTGCCTGTTGTTTTTACCAGATAGCGAAACGTATAGCCTTACGGAAGCAGCTTATCAGCACTTCGTCAATGAATTTGGTCCAGATGATTTTAATACAATTAAAGATTTATCCTACTTCAATGTGTCTAGATTAAAGCTAAAAGAATTAATTGCCCTGTACCGATTGAGCGCTTATGATTCTACCTTTTTTATCAAGCTATTACCCCGTCTAAAGCAGGTCGCCAAAACCATCACTTTTAATGAACGAAAAAGGTTGGCCCAAACCTTACATAAGGTTTGGGGGATGTATTTTTCTATCAGCGAATCTTATGATCTTGCGTACGAATTAGCCGGCATCTTTTATGACCTAGGTTTTTATACGGAAGCATTAGACCATTTTCAACATTCCGAAGACTTGCATGGCATCAAGGCAGATATTTACTACAATCAGGGATTGTGTTATTATCAGTTGCGACAGGATCAGCTATTTTATAAAACCTTAAAAGAAGGGAAAGCTGCCTTCCCTGAAAGTAAGATATTTGAAAATTTGGATCGGTTGGATATGAATTAAATGGTTAGTCAGATAACCATTTGCTAACGCCACCATGATGCGAACAAGTTCCTCTTCTATTGTGGCTAAAGCTATAAGTTCCGTCTCGACAAAGCGCAGAAGCTCCTTCAGGAGGAGAGGAATAATAGGTTGGACGTTGAACGGTTTCTCCAAAACTATTGGTGTAATATTGTTCTGTGGGTTGGGGTAGGATTATAGGACGATCCGTTGGTGTTTTATAATTATAATTCTTAGCTGTTGTTTGTCTAGTTAAGTATTTTTTAGAAACAAACCCTTTGTGAAAATCATGATACTGAACCTCACACCAATAGGTATTACAATACTGAATCGTCACCTTATCTCCTTTTGGAATAACTCCAATAATACTAGAATAGGTGCTTCCATAAGTGCGAAGGTTTACATCTGTTTTGGTAAAAGCTGTCTGACTATGTAGGTTGAGGGTAAAGAACTGTAAAAGGAAAAGAAAAA
>CALJIQ010000461.1 GCA_937973995.1 uncultured Saprospiraceae bacterium | reverse complement strand
GAACGGGGTAAAATTATGAAAGTGAACTAATTGTTTATTTGTGTAACTGTTTATTCGTTTACAAGCTATACTTAGATAAACAGTTCAACAAATAAACAATGAGTCCACTCTAAAAAGTCTGTTTTAATGAAAAATCGAAATAATTACATTAAATATTTTTTTGTAAAGTTTTGATTTTTAGCAAAATATAGATATGCCAAATTTTTAAAATTTGGCATATCTCGCTCAAAATGACTTTTTAGAGTAGGCTCATGGTTTGATTGTCTGATTGTTGGATTGTCAAGTTAGACAACTAACAATCACTCCTCCTCATTCAATCTCCACAATCATCTCTATCTCCACTGCTATATTTCTAGGTAGCGAGTGCATACCTACCGCTGCCCGAGCGTGCTTACCTCGATCACCAAATACCTCAAACATAAAATCGGAAAAACCATTAATAACTTCTGGGTGGTTGGTGAAATCAGCAGTGGCATTGACCATACCTAGTACTTTGACAATTCTTTTTACTCTATTTAAATCTCCTATCTCTGCCTTCAGTGCCGCCAATTGCGCTATACCAACCAAGCGAGCTGCAGCATAACCTTGCTCAATGCTTAGGTCCTTCCCTACTTTACCTGTGATGTATCCGCCTTCTGGTTTAGAAGGGCCTTTGCCTGCCATGAAAATCAATTTATCACTGCGGACTGAATTGACATAATTGGCTGCTGGTGGAGTAGGCTCAGGTAGCACGATGCCCATCTTTTTTAGTTTCTCTTCTACATCCTCTCTTTCCGTCCACTTCATTTTCTTGCTTTTCTTCTTTTTGATGATTTTTCTAGTTCCATCTTCCCCTTGAAAAATCATTATATCTTCTTCGTCTGAGCCCTCTCCTATTCTAATCACGGTATGTTCTTCCTCCACTTCTACTTCCTTCGATTTTTTGTTACTGCGGGTACTTCTATCTTTTGCTCCCATTCCTTTCTCTCCTTTTTCCTTTTTAAGGATTCTTACTCTTTTTTGCTGTCCATCTCCCTCTTCTACATCAATACCATGTTCTTCTAAAAGTTGATCTACGTCTATCTCTTCCTCCCCTTCTACTTTCATTTTAATAATGCGCACTTCTTTCTTTTTGCCATCTTCACCATTTGAAATATCCACACCATGTTCTTCCAGAAGTTTATCTATATCTATGTCTTCCTCACTATCTCCATCCATTTTAATAATACGTACTTCTTTTTCAATGACTTGCTCAGAGACGATATTCCCATCTTCATCCAATTCGATTTCTATCTCCATTTCTCCATCCCCTCTCTCTCGATTGGCATGTCGTTCTATTGTTTTCGTAATCCCTTTATCTCCTCCTAGTTGCTCTGTCTGTTCTACTTCTATATCTACTGCCTTATTAGATTTTAGGGCATCTTGAACAATTTTATCTATCGCTTCTTCTGAGGCTTCCGATCCAGATTTTTCAATTTTCTCTACTGTTTTGTTACCTTCCTGATCGGTGGAGGTAATCGTAATCAATACTGTTTTAGCCGCAGGTGTTTGTGCTTTCAAACTATTCATGCTACCCACCACGAAAAAAATCATCAAAAAAAATCGAAATCCTACGTTCAATATGGCTTCCATAATATTTTGTAAATTTGTTGAGAAATGTGGAGATATAAATAACATCTTCTTTTCGTTCCACAAAATTAAATCCTAAACCTTAATACTCCTTTCACATTGGGGTTAAATTCCTGTTAAAACGAAATTTCTCAAATGACGATATTTTACTTTTGTTGACTGTAATAGTACTAATTTATTGATTAATCTTCCCTAACTTCTCCATAAGAAAGTATATAAAATGATTACTGAACGCTAAAAAAAATCCATGAAAAAAAATGCAATTTGGTTGATCGTAGGTTTGATGGGCTTGGCATTGTTGGCAATCATCTTATTGCAAGCATATTGGATATATGGAGCGATAAAATTGAATGAAGATAAATTTGACTCGGAAGTCCAGACCGCTTTAAATGAAGTAGCTATTGCCTTGAAAAAGAAGGAAGATGAGGGCATCATTCCCACTCCTCAACTAGCGAGTGGGTTAGCCATCCCCAATAGAAACAAGGGATTATTGAAAACAGATAGCATGTTACTGTCAAAAGGAATCGAAGCGCCCCTATTGGATAACAATAAAGCTATAGGAAGTCGATCCAATCTCCCTTCCCTATTCAGAATTCCAACAAAATTAGAAAACAGAATTGATCGTAAATTTTTAAGAGAACATCTAGCCAGTGAATTAAAAAATATAGGAATCACCATTGGATATGAATATGGGGTATATTCCTATCAAGAAGAAGAAGAGGAGTTTGTTATTAAAAACGGCAATTATAGAGTCACTGATTTTTCTACAGACCAAGTAACGGAAATGTCCGTCAATAACAAGCATTTGGAGCGTTCTGAATATGAGGTAGATTTATTTACCAATGACATGCAATCACCGGGTAAATTAGTGGTCTATTTTCCACAAAAATCGAGTATTGTCTGGAGTGGTAATGTATGGCGAACCCTTTTAGCTTCTATCATTTCTTCTGCAATTGTCTTATTCTGCTTTATTTACACCGTAAACGTCATTTTTACCCAGAAGAAGTTATCCGAAATGAAAACGGATTTCATCAATAATATGACCCATGAATTCAAAACGCCCATCGCCACCATCTCGCTTGCTGCAGATTCTATCACCAGTCCGATGATACTCAGTAATGAGGATAAAGTGAAACGGTTTGCAGACATTATTAAGCAAGAAAATAAAAGAATGAATAAGCAAGTGGAGAAGGTATTGCAGATGGCCTCCTTGGATAAAAAGGATTATAAGCTAAATATAACAAGAATCAATCTTCACGAAGTCATCCAACAAGCTGTTACGAATTCGAGGTTACAAGTAGAGAAAAAAGAAGGAACAGTAGAAACGAATTTACTGGCAACCGACCCTGCAATTGAGGGAGACGCTACCCATATTTCCAATATTATTAATAATTTGCTGGATAATGCTAATAAATATACCCCTGAAAAACCTAAGATTTCCGTCCATTCTCGCAATGTAAATGGAGCGGTGGAAGTAACGATTAAAGATAATGGTATTGGGATGACGAAGGAGGCGAGAAAACATATCTTTGACAAATTTTATCGAGTTCATACGGGGAACCTTCACGATGTAAAAGGTTTTGGATTAGGGTTGAGTTATGTGAAAGCGATGGTTACGGCACACCAAGGTCAAATTGATGTAAAAAGTGAGTTAGGTAAGGGGAGTAGTTTTATCATTACCTTGCCTAAACGCTATCAACATACCGTTTAGCTAGTAATAAGCCGTCGTTCTACCCACAAAAAACAAGAACTTGAACATTATTGCAACTGAATTTGTATTCTTAAATAAAGAACTATTTCGACTACCATCTTTGCTTTTCTAAGCAGATTGAGGATAAAAAAGTACCCCAAGCTCTAAAAAACCGTCAATAATCAAGTAATACATATTGTTAATTTCTTTTTTTGATTGTTTTTTTACTGCCTATTCTTTAGAATAAGTAGTTAACAATCAACGTTAAAGAAAAAGTTAAACTGGAATTTTCGATGTTTGTGAGAAGGAATGCCTTGAGTTTCTTTGAAATTCCCTCGTTCTATCTTTCAAACACAGATTATATTTATTTTCGTATTCTAAATCATTTGACTTTTTATCCACTAAAAAGTTAGTGGACCGCTGTAAACATACAACCAATGACGCCAACCAACAACAAAATTTTGCTTGTAGAGGATGACCAGAATTTTGGAGATGTCCTGCGTTCCTATCTAGAAATGAATGACTTTGACGTCACTCTAGCTACAGATGGAGTTGCAGGATGGGATAGCTTTAGAAAGGGTAAATTTGACTTGTGCATCTTTGATGTAATGATGCCAAAAAAAGATGGATTTACCCTAGCCAAAGAAGTAAGAGAACATGATGAAGAAATGCCCATCATCTTTCTTACTGCAAAAACGATGAAAGACGATGTTTTGAAGGGATTTAAAATCGGGGCTGACGATTATATCACCAAACCTTTTAATTCTGAAGAACTATTACTCCGAATTCAAGCCATTTTGAAAAGAAGCCAGCAAAAAGCTGACCCAAGAGAAGAAATCAAGGAATTTGATATTGGTTTATACCATTTTAATTTCCCTCTTCGTATTTTGACCTTCAATGGTCCAAATGGCGAGGAAAAATCCAAATTATCCCCAAAAGAAGCTCAATTATTACGCATGTTTTGCATGTATATGAATGATATTCTACCTCGATCAGAAGCCTTGACTAAGATTTGGGGAGAAGACAACTATTTTACTGCTCGTAGTATGGATGTCTTCGTGACCAAATTGCGTAAATATTTGAAAGGAGATACCAATATTGAAATAGTCAATATCCATGGAAATGGCTTTCAATTATTGGTACGAGCAGAGGAAGAAGTTTAAATAATTGAAAATGGAAAATTGAAAATTCAATTGCCATTCTTTTACATAGGGCGAGATCAATTAATTTGGTCTCGCCCTATCTATTTGGAGAGACTAGGAATTCTCCTATCTTTGGATTTATTGGCACTTTGGCATTGTGGCATTATGGCTTTTTGGCTGCCTACCCCACATCACCATAACGCCACATCACCATAACGCCTATTCACATGCCCAACCAGTCTTTTAAAGTAGTCGGAAGAAAAAAATTAAAAGGAGATATCACCCCTCAAGGTGCCAAGAATGAAACCCTACAAATCCTGTGCGCGACCTTATTGACTAAAGACAAAGTAACCATTTCTAATGTCCCTGATATTTTAGATGTACGCCGTTTAATTACCCTTTTAAAGGGGCTAGGAGTGGAAGTCAAAAAACTAGGTAAAGAAAAATATGCTTTTCAAGCTAAGGAGGTCGATTTAGATTTCTTTTTAACGGAAGAATACCAAAAAAATGCGAAGAGCATTAGAGGATCGGTTATGTTAATCGGTCCACTTTTAGCAAGATATGGTAAAGGATTTTTACCTCAACCTGGCGGGGATAAAATAGGACGAAGACGATTGGATACTCATTTTTTAGGACTTCAAAAATTAGGCGCTGTATTTAATTACAATCCTGATAAACAATGTTATTTCATCGAAGGAGATCAATTGAAAGGCACCTATATATTGATGGATGAAATATCGGTGACAGGTACGGCCAATGTAGTCATGGCAGCAGTTATGGCTAAGGGGACTACCAAAATATACAACGCCGCCTGTGAGCCTTACCTCCAACAGCTTTGCAAGATGCTCAATCAAATGGGTGCTAATATTAGCGGGGTTGGCTCCAATTTACTGACCATCAAAGGCGTCAAAAAATTAAAAGGAACGACTCATCGAATCCTTCCTGATATGATCGAAATCGGTAGCTTTATCGGTTTAGCAGCGATGACTCAATCAGAGATCACCATCAAAAATGCGAAGGTAAAGGAACTGGGAAATATACTACCTGTTTTCCGTCGTATGGGCGTGCAGTTTGAGGTTAGAAAAGATGACATCTATATCCCTTCTCAAAAGCGATACGAAATACAAACCTTTATAGATGGTTCTATTATGACGGTCTATGATGCGCCCTGGCCTGGCTTTACGCCTGATTTGTTAAGTATTGTTTTGGTAATGGCAACTCAGGCAAAAGGAAGTGTGCTTATTCACCAAAAAATGTTTGAAAGTCGCTTATTTTTTGTGGATAAGCTCATTGATATGGGCGCACAAATTATTCTCTGTGACCCGCACCGTGCTACGGTGATAGGGATCGATAGAAAATATCAACTTCGAGGAATCCAAATGACCTCTCCAGACATTCGGGCAGGCGTATCTCTATTAATTGCTGCGCTTTCTGCCAAAGGAACTAGTGTTATTCATAATATTCATCAGATTGATCGAGGTTATCAGAATATTGATACTCGATTGAATGCTTTGGGTGCGGATATTCAGCGGATTACTACTCCGTAGTTTAAATGATGAATGCGAAATGATGAATCATGCTAGATTTATCATTTCGCATTCAAAAAAGCCCATGCAATTCTCCTTGCACAGAATTAATGATTTGTCCTAAATCCTCTGGATTAGAAATAAAATCTACTTCATCGCAATTGATAACCAATAGATTACCTTTATCGTACTCCTCTATCCAACTTTCGTATTTTTCGTTGAGTCTTTTTAAATAATCTATACTGATATTCCCCTCATAATCTCGCCCTCTTTGATGGATATGATCTACTAAGGTAGGTATGCTGGCTTTCAAATAAATCAGGAGATTAGGAGCTTGGATTTGACTAGACATGGTCTCAAATAGCGACTGATAATTTCTAAAATCTCGGGTAGTCATTAATCCCATATCATGCAAGTTGGGAGCAAATATATACGCATCTTCATAGATCGTCCGATCTTGGATAACGGTGGTCTCTCCATTTAGAATATCCAATAATTGACGATACCGACTATTCAAAAAGTAGATCTGTAGGTTGAAAGACCAACGCTGCATATCCGCATAAAAATCGCTTAGATAAGGATTATCATCGGCAGATTCATAATGCACCTCCCATCCAAAATATTTACCCAACTGGGTGGTAAGCGTCGTTTTACCAGCACCAATATTGCCTGCTATAGCGATGTATTTTGCCTCAGATTGTATAGTTGTATCCATAGAATGTGAAATTCCAAATCTCGAATTCCAAATCTCGAATTCCAAATTCCAGAAGGTTAGTATCAAGTATTGGAATTTGGTGCTTGAAACTTGGCATTTTTTATTTAAACTCTCTCCAAAGTTGTTCTTTGGGTAGTGCGCCTTCAATTCGTACAGGTTCTTTCTTCACTGGATGGATGAAAGACAAACTTCTGCTGTGCAAATGAATACTTCCATCTTGATTGGGCTTTTCTGCTCCATATTTTAAATCGCCTCTAATCGGGCAACCGATTTTTGATAACTGTACCCGTATTTGGTGCGGTCTACCTGTTTTCAATTGTACCTCTAATAGGCGATGCTCTCCTAATCGACTAATTAATTTATAAGTGAGCACTGCTTTTTTGGCTTTTGCATTTCGATTACTCAAGCGATCGTAGGCTTTGGTCTTATTCTTGGTAGTATCTTTTAATAGATAGTGAACCAACTCCCCTTCCAATTCTGGTGTTTCATACTGAGTAATCGCCCAATACGTTTTTTCTATTTTTCTTTCTCTGAACAAATCATTCATTCTAGTTAACGCCTTACTCGTACGAGCAAAGATCACTACCCCACTGACGGGTCGGTCAATACGGTGAATTATACCTAAAAATACATCCCCCGGTTTATTATAGCGATCTTTGATATATCGCTTCACCCAGTCTGCTAGGGTGCTATCACCTGTTTTATCCCCTTGTACTAATACACCAGCAGGTTTATTGACCGCTATTAAATGATTGTCCTCGAATAGCACTTGTATACTCATTAAGGTGAAGTTATTTATAAATCTAGCCTTGTGATGGACTATAAGAAAAAATCCAAAATTACTATAAGCAAAGGATGATTGATAATTTATGGCAAAGGAATTATGAATCAATTCCATCATTTCATCAAAGTTTGGCAATAATTATTAACTTCGACCTAAATTTTTGCCTCGCTTGCTAACCAGGCTGACCGAGAATGTGCTTGTTGCAGATTTACGGGGTCACTTTCAGTGTGCCCCCGTAAATTTTACTTTTGAAAACCAAGTAGTTAAGTAAGAGGGGCACTCAAAGTGACCCTCTTACATGCCACCAAATACATTCTCGGTCACCCTGTAACGCAAGCTCGGCAAATAGGGATTTAGGAGGCAGCGATTTAAAAAAAGGCTTTTAAAAAGCCTTTTTTTA
>CALJIQ010000460.1 GCA_937973995.1 uncultured Saprospiraceae bacterium | reverse complement strand
CTAAAAAGTTTTAACGCTATTGATACTTGCGAGCATCTCATAATCGTCGGAAGACAATCCATCGAACACTTTTCCAACGAGCCAAACATACATGATTTTAATACCCTAACAGCTACTAATCCTAGCCCTGATTTAGTATTTACTGGAGCAGATGATCCTGCCATTCTTTTATATACGAGTGGAACAACCGGCGTTCCTAAGGGAGCCATTTTAAGCCACTTTAGTATTTTTTACCAAAGTGTGTTAATTCCCTTAGATGGAAGAGCTACCAATAAAGACGAAGAAAGAGTCGGCATCGCTCATCTTCCTTTTTTCCATGTCTATGGCTTGTTCAATGTATTGTGTGCTTGGATCGGGCTAGCAGGTACAATCACCATTTTACCTCGTTTTGAACCCGACAAAGTCCTAGAAGCAATAGAACGAGATAAAGTAACAGATTTTGCAGGAGTGCCGACCATGTATAATCGCTTATTACATCACCCCGATTTTAAGACTAGAGATATGAGTAGTTTACAATATTGCGGTAGCGGCGGTGCGCCCATGCCCGTAGAATTAGCGGAGGCTTGGGAGGCAGCTACGGGTGCAAAAATTCAAGAAGGATATGGATTAACGGAAACAGGATCAGGCGTCTCTACCAATGGCGTAGATCATGTAGAACCTAAAATTGGTTCCGCAGGAAAACCTATGTGGGGAACGGATATTAAAATCGTTGATGAGGAAGGCGTGGAAGTAGCACAAGGAGAATTAGGAGAAGTCATTTGCAGAAGTCCAGGCATGATGACCGGCTACTATAAACGTCCTGATGCCAATGCCCAATCTTTTATAAATAATTGGCTAAGCACTGGGGATATTGGCTACTTAGATGAGGAAGGGTATCTGTTTATTGTCGATCGTAAAAAAGAAATGATTATCAGAGGAGGCTTGAATGTCTATCCTCGCCAAATAGAAGAAGTACTGTATGAACATCCTGCTATTCAAGAATGTGCGGTTATCGGTATTCCACATCATGACTTAGGAGAAGAAGTAAAAGCAGTAGTCTATTTAAAAGCTGGGCAACAAGCTACGGAGACCGACATTCAACAATACTGTAAAGAACGAATGGCTGCTTTTAAATATCCTAGGGAAGTAGAAATTCGAAGCGAAGAATTACCAAAAGGAGCTACTGGGAAAATTTTGAAGCGGATGTTGAAGTGACCTACAAGTTGTGTTAGCTCTAAATTGCGCACTTATGAAAAATTGTCCAATTTTCATAAGAGAGCAATTTGTGCTAACATAACTCTTAGACTTTCAGAGAAAATTATGTTAGCTCGATTTTGACGATCTAGAATTTTTCAAAATTCTAGATCGTCAAAATCAGAGCTAACACAATTACAACTATTCTACTAGTCCACCAGGACGAACGCCACTTCCCTTTCGTCCAGTTAATTGATCCCCCAATTCTGTTCGAATATGTTCGGCATGTAGCTGCAAAGAAGCGACTATATCAGGATGACGATAAGACACATCCGTGGTCTCTCCAATATCATTTTGTAAATCATATAACTCTAATCCTGTGGTATTATGTTCATAATTTATGGGTAAGCCGTCATTGGTTCCTACCCGACCATTTAGAGTTCGATAGCGGTGGGGGAGATATAATTTCCAACGTCCATCTCCACTCAGTACTGCATGGAGTTCGTTGGTATGGTAGTAAAAAAAGTAAGCTTCTTGATGAGGGGTAGTTGGTTTACCCAGTAGCAGTGAACTCATGTCTTTGCCATCTATCGTTCTGTTAGGTAAGCTCGCCCCCGTAAAGGTAGCTATGGTAGGGAATAGATCAATGGTCATAGCAGGTTGTTCAATCGTCCTGCCTCCTGAAAGGGAGTTTTTCCAATACATCACACAAGGCACGCGCACGCCGCCCTCCCAAGCCGTTCCTTTCCCTTCTCTTAAAGGCAATGCCTCTCCAGAATGTCCACCATAATTCAGCCAAGGTCCATTATCGGAGGTAAAAATTACTAGGGTATTTTCTGTTAGTCCGTTTGATTCTAATGCTTTCAAAATTTCTCCAGTAGACCAATCTATTTCTTCGATTACATCTCCATACAGACCTCTATCAGAGGTCCCTCTTTTTTTGTCGGATACATATAAAGGTACATGTGGCATGGGATGGGGAACATATAAAAAGAACGGTTCCTCTTTATGTTCTTCAATAAAACGAACCGCTTTTTGGGTGATGGAGGTCGTTAAGTTATTTTGGTCCTGTTTCACATAATCAATCACCTCATCATTCTCAATGAGTGGCAAGTCAGAGAATTGAAAATAATCATTCGCAGGGTGTAGCGGCCACATATCATTAGAATAAGGGATACCATAATATTCATCAAACCCTTGTTGACTTGGAAGAAACTGTGGTTCCGATCCCAAATGCCATTTTCCAAAAATACCCGTCGCATAGCCCAGTGGTTTTAGCATTTCTGCGATGGTTACTTCCTCTGTATGCAAGCCTTTCCCAACCATCGGGAAATACGCTCCATGCACCCCTACTCTATTCGCATAACAGCCGGTCAACAACGATGCCCTTGAGGCAGAACAGACGGGTTGGGATACGTAGAAATTAGTCAACTTCACTCCCTCTCTAGCCATTCGATCTATATTCGGGGTTTTAATATCGGGTGAGCCATAGCATCCTAGGTCTTGGTAGCCTTGGTCATCTGTGAAAATTATTACTATATTGGGAGGCGTTTGTTTTGGTAATTCCTCTTTTGATAATAATCGATCTATATTTGTAGAACAAGAACTTACCAGTAAGAGTAACATGAACAAACAAGGCATATATACTTTCATAGGTACTAAATCGCTCACTTTTATTAGGTTTGTAGTTATTTCAGGATAGAGGAAAGGTAAAAAGAAATTGTGAAAGAGGGAAATAGTTGGAAAATAATAAAATTCAATATCCAAACTATTCCGTTTTTCAGACCCTAAGAAACGCCGAAATAATAAAACAGTCATTTACTTTTTTCAATTGAAAAAAAGAAAATACAAATCTAAAAGCCTCCAAATTCACCATGCCATAATATGGTCCACTAATCAGAAATTTTAAATACATACGCAAATACTCATCATGAAAAAGCAAAAAACAAATACGGTAAAAGAATCCAGAAGGAAGTTTCTAAAACAAGGAGCCATCGCTTCCTCCTTCTTCATAGTCCCACGACATGTACTAGGGGGCAAAGGGTATCTAGCCCCAAGTGATCAATTGCATCTAGCAGCCATCGGATCAGGAGGAAAAGGAACGAGCGACATAAAAAATGCCTCTGTCAATGGGCGGGAAAAAGTAGTCGCTTTATGCGATGTGGATTTTGCAGGTAGTGCGAAACGATCTTTAAAGAACTTTCCCAACGCTGTCAAATACCACGATTATCGAGAAATGTTGGATAAGGAAAAAGGCATAGAAGCAGTTACCATTTCTACGCCTGATCATATACATGGACCTGCCGCTAAGTATGCAATGGAACGAGGCATCCACGTATATGTACAAAAGCCAATGACCCATAATATTCGGGAAGCACGAATATTAACGGAATTGGCAAGAGAAAAGAAAGTCGTTACCCAAATGGGAAATCAAGGCGGTTCCAATCCATTATTAAAAATGGTGCAAGGGTGGATAGACGATGGTCGTTTGGGAAAAATCACAAAGGTACAAGTGTGGACCAATCGTCCTGTTTGGCCTCAAGGTTTTGCCATGCAAGAATCCGATGCAGCTGCCAAACCTGCGGACTTAAAATGGGATTTATGGTTGGGTCCAGCTCAACAAAGACCCTTCACGCCGAATCTTCACCCATTCAATTGGAGAGGTTGGTGGGAGTATGGCACTGGTGCGTTAGGGGATGTTGGTTGCCATTTAATTGATATTCCTTTTAGGACATTAGGGCTTAAATATCCCAAAAATGCAGCGTGTAGTGTAGGGTCTATTTTCACTAAAATGTGGTCCCCTGATTATCATCCAGAGGGTTGCCCTGCTTCTTCTTTTATTACCCTTCATTTTGATGCAACAGAAAAATCGAATGCCCCAATTGAACTGACTTGGAGTGATGGCGGCATCCGGCCCTCCCATCCTGAAATCATTCCTGCCGATAGCGACATAGGCGGAACGGATAGTAAAAACGGCGTATTAATTATTGGAGAAAAAGGATTAATTTCTACCAATATTAATGATAGTTCTCCTTTAATGCCCAAACTATATATGTACGATGGCTACACGGAGTTTGGTCCAGAAATAGAAGAAAACGACGAACCAGAATATGGCCACCAACGCAAATGGGTAGATGCCTGCAAAGCGGGTTTCAACAGTAAAGAACACCAAGGGCTCACTTCTTCTTTCGATTATGCGGGCCCGATGACGGAAACCGTTTTGATGGGTAATTTAGCCATCAGAAGTTATATGCTTCGCAAAGAAAATGAAAAAGGTCAGATGGATTTCTTTGCTAGAAAAAAATTATTGTGGGATGGCGAGAATATGCGTATTACCAATTTGGAAGAAGCTAATCAATTTGTGGGTCGGCAGTATCGGAAAGGTTGGGAGGTTTGATTATTGGTGGACGGTAGACGGTGGACGGTCGCTTCGCTTGACGGTCTACCGTCTACCGAAAAAAAAATAAAAAATGAAAAAACTACTACTAACAATTCTACTATTAACTACTTGCCTAATGGCATTCACCCAAGACAGAATAACAGGAAAAAACTTTGCCACTCGTTCAGAAGTCATTGCAAAAAATGGCATGGTGGCAACCTCTCATCCATTGGCAACTCAGATTGGCGTGGATATATTAAAAAAGGGAGGATCTGCTGTGGATGCAGCGATAGCGGCTAATGCAGCCTTGGGATTAATGGAACCAACAGGTTGTGGTATGGGAGGCGATTTATTTGCGATTGTATGGGATGCCAAAACGCAGAAACTATATGGACTAAATGCGAGTGGTCGTTCTCCGAAATCTTTACAACTAGACTATTTTGTAGACAAAGGAATGGATAAAATTCCTGCGCATGGGCCACTACCAGTCAGTGTACCAGGAGCGGTGGATGGTTGGTTTGAATTGCACGGCAAATTCGGCAAACTAGCCATGAAGGATAATTTGGCACCTGCCATTCAATATGCGAAAGAGGGATTTCCGCTAACGGAATATATCGCCGCCTCTATGGGCAGGTCCCTTCAATTTTATACTAGAAAAGGGTTTCCCAATATCATGGAAACCTATGCCTTAGATAAAAAAGGGGTCATTCCACAAAAAGGGGATGTTTTTAAAAATGAATATTTAGCCGCCACTTTAACCAAAATTGCGAATGGTGGAAGAGATGCTTTTTATAAGGGAGACATTGCCAAAACCATTGCCAACTTTATCCAAGCACAAGGAGGTTTTTTATCTATTGATGATTTAGCCTCCCATCAATCGGAGTGGGTAGAACCAGTATCTACGAACTACAGAGGTTACGATGTTTGGGAATTACCTCCGAATGGACAAGGTATCGCTGCCTTACAAATGCTCAATATTTTAGAGCAATATGATTTCTCTAAAATACCTTTTGGTAGTCCAGAGCATATCCATTATTTCGTAGAAGCCAAAAAATTAGCGTTTGAGGATCGAGCAAAATATTATGCGGATATGGATTTTGCGGATGTCAATGTTGACCATTTGATTTCTAAAGAATATGGTAAAGAGCGACAAGCCTTAATTGGCGAACGAGCAGGGCAATATTCCGCTGGAGAAATTAGTGCAGGGGAAACCATCTACTTAACCACAGCGGATAAAGACGGCAATATGGTTTCTTTTATTCAAAGTAATTATAGAGGAATGGGTAGCGGCATGGTGCCACCAAAATTAGGATTTATGCTACAAGATCGAGGGGAATTATTTTCTTTAATTGAAGGACAAGCCAATACCTACGAGCCTGGCAAACGCCCCTTCCACACCATCATCCCTGCCTTCATTACCAAAGATGGGAAGCCCTATTTAAGTTTCGGTGTCATGGGTGGCGATTTCCAACCACAAGGACATTGTGAAATCGTAATGAACCTAATTGACTATGGCATGAATTTACAGGAAGCAGGCGATGCCCCTAGAATAGATCATACCGGCACTTCTAAACCCACAGGACAAGTCGCAGAGGGCAAAGGCAAGATCCGCTTGGAAAGTGGTTTTGACTATGAAACGATTCGGGAATTGATGGTGCGAGGACATGATGTTGGTTATGGATTAGGAATTTATGGCGGCTATCAAGCGATTATGTGGGATGCAGAGCGTGGCGTTTATTTTGGTGCTTCTGAGTCAAGGAAGGATGGGATGGCGGCTGGGTATTAAAATAATTGAGAATTGAGAATTGAGAATGATAACTGCATTTGTAAAATGCTGGCACAGAGGCTCTGCCTCGTGCCTATTATCTTAAAGGTTTTACCTTTATAAAAAGTAGAAGGCAGTGCCTTCAATATAGTAAACACAAGGCAAAGCCTTTGCGCTAGTAACATAAAATATATCCATGAGAAAAATCATTAGTCTATTATTCGTAGTGAGCATTTTAGCGTTGCCCCTGATCTCAACTGCCCAAAAACTAGCGGACAAAGACTTCGAAAAATACGCCAAAGCCTCCCTACCCCAACTAAAAGAATTATTAGCCATTCCCAATGATGCGCATCATCCGAAGGATATAGAGCGCAATATTAAATGGTGCGAACAGCATTTTACAAAACGAGGATTTACCACTAAGCGATTAGAAACGCCTACGGTTCCCTTACTACTAGCAAATCGAAAAGGTAGGGATGCCAATGCTCCAACCGTATTGATTTATTTGCAAGTAGATGGACAACCTGTTGATCCAAACCACTGGTATCAGGACAATCCTTATGAAGCTACTTTAAAAGAAAAATCAGCCGAAGGAGATTGGGCAACGATCCAATGGGATCGTTTATTTACAGAACCGATGAATCCAGAATGGCGGATATTTGCACGTTCCACTGCTGATTCCAAGGGAGCAGTCAATATGTTTTTGACGGCTATTGATATGATTGACATAGAGGAGTTTGATCCTAATTTCAACATGAAGGTCATTATGGATTTTGAAGAGGAACTGGGGTCTCCCAATTTGCCAAAATGTGTAGTGGAATATAAAGAGGACTTAGGATCTGACATGTTGGTCATTTTTGATGGACCTCGACATATGACCAATCGCCCTACCCTTACCTTTGGAGCTAGAGGAATTGCTACGGTTACCTTAAAAGTATTTGGTCCTTACTTCCCCCAACACAGTGGTCATTATGGCAATTACATTCCCAATCCTGCTGTACGATTATCGCAGTTGATAGCAAGTATGAAAGACGACTATGGGCGAGTGACCATTCCAACCTTTTATGAGGGGATTCGTATTTCTGAAGAGGTCAAAACTATTTTAAGGTCTGTTCCCGATGACGAAAAAGTGATTAATTATAAAATGGGAATAGCGAGTAGTGATAGCGTAGCGACCACTTATCAAGAGAGTTTGCAATATCCTTCTCTAAATGTTCGGGGGATGTTATCAGGTTGGGTGGGCGAGGAGGTGCGAACCATCGTCCCTGCTAGTGCCACCGCTGAAATTGATGTACGATTGGTCTTAGAAAGTGATCCAAATAGATTACTCTCCTTAATAAAAGAACATATTAGTCAACAAGGATACTATGTGATAGCAGCATCCCCTACGACAAAAGAACGAGCCACGCATGATAAAATCTGCCAGTTCACTTCCGAAATTTCTTATCTGGCTTTTAGAACAGATTTTGACTCGACCATTGGTACTTGGTTAGATAATGCGCTTCAAAATGCATTTAAAGAAGTTCCTATTAAACAGCGAACGAGTGGAGGTAGTATTCCCATTTCGCCATTCGTCAATGAGCTAGGTATTCCTGCGGTGACCGTGCCTACGGTTAATCGGGATAATAATCAACATAGTCCGAACGAGAATATTCGTCTAGGAAATTATGTGGATGGGATTAAGACAATTTATTCAATTTTGAAGGAGCCTTTGAGGTGAAGTTGAACCACATTAGGGCACATAAGTTGATTCACATTAGGGCACAAAAATTAGGTTGTTTATCTTGACAATCTAAATATTCTAATGTGTACTAATGTGATCTAGGCACAAGGCTAGTTCTACACTTATTAAAATACCACTAATGCGAATCGAATTGAAATAACGAATTAGATTTAGTTTGCTCGGCGGCTGACGCCACCTCGCAATAGGGTTTTTGGAGACAGCGATCAAAAAAAT
>CALJIQ010000459.1 GCA_937973995.1 uncultured Saprospiraceae bacterium | reverse complement strand
CTGATTGGATAGATGTGCAGGGCTGCTATAATGAAGTTTATAAGAAATTTCAGCTAAATTAAGTTCATCATATAAAATTAACTCCTTGACCCTTTCAATTTTATGAATAATAATAAATTGTTGAATCGTTATCCCCTTAACCTCTGAAAAAGTATTCGCTAAATAACTATAATTATGGCCTAGTTTTTCGCTGATGTAATCGGAATAATTTGTTTTAGGTATTTCATCAGAATAATGAATCATTTCGGTAATCACATTTTTTATTTTTTCAATTAGGATACTTTTTTTATTCTCCAATAGTTCTAAGCCAGATTTTTGTAAATTTTTAGCTAATAATTTACGCTGCTCAGCAGTAATGTCTTCCAAAATTTCAACCATACCCAAATCTACTATCACATAGTGAATTCCTAGTTTCTTTAATTCTTCTTTAACCACCATTTTGCATCGCAAACTGACCATGAACTTAATGTATAATTTCATTTCTATTTTTTAGCATAAAAAACATGCATAAAATAATTAACCACTAATATCATCCCTTCTCCTAAAAATATTAAATCTAGTTTACCATTATTGGTTTCTAAGTCTTCGCTTTTTTAAATGTCCTCGGCATTATTTATTCAATGGTCAAAACAAGACCGAACCCATGTCTAAGAGAGGCATCCAACATATCATGCGGCAAACGCTTAAATATTCGGGCATTCAAAAACCGGTCACTCTTCATACATTACGACATAGTTATGCCACTCACTTCTTAGAAGATACCGGCGACCTATTTTCTCTTAAAGAAAATCTAGGGCACGCTCGTATCGATACTACTTTAATTTATGTACATATCGTTGGGGCTTTACCTCGAAGTGCCGCCTATTCTCCCATGACTGGTTTGTTTAATAATGCTTGTGCTAACAAAGCTCCAAATAAACAATGAAGTGGAAATTTACGATTAACCATATCATTGAGGAGCATTGGGAAAATATCCAACAATCTGGACAATTCAATTCTTTTGAATTGCGACACTTGAACCAATTACGTCAATGCCGTACTGCTACGCTTGGTGGACACATTAATGCTTGTGATCAATGTGGTCATTTTCAGATTGCCTACAATAGTTGCCGAAATCGACACTGTCCTTCTTGTCAAGGGTTAAAACGAGAAGAGTGGATTATCAAACAGGAAGCTAACTTACTATATCCCGCCATTTATATGGGGTTTTATCCGAGGAAAAAAATTTATAGAAATTATTTTAGTACCACTTTGAAATAGTCGTCTCCTAGTGGCAACTCCTTTAAGAGTATGTCTAAAATTTATTTCCTGATTGACCATTTAAAGTACAAGTGAATAGGAATACACTTATCGCTAAGAGCGTTAATTTACTGAATTTATTAATATATTACTTTAAATATGCCTTAATCCCATAGCTTGCTAAAACTCCTTCCCCTGTTGCCGCTGCTACTTGTGCGATAGCACCCTCTCTGCAATCGCCCGCCGCAAATATACCTTCTTGGGAAGTTTGTGCTAGACCACTTGTTTGGATAAAACCTCTGTCGTTCAGTTCTACAAAATCAGCAAAAGATTTTGTGTTGGGAATAAGACCAATAAAAATAAAAACACCATCCGCAGTCAGTTCTTCGGATTCTTTCGTTTCATTATCCTCAATTTTTAACGCTTTGAAAATACCTCTATCATCTGCTAAAAATTCCAAAGAGGTTTTGTTCATATAAGTAGTGATGTTTCTAATAGAGGGCAACTTTTCTGTATATGTTTCAGATGCTGAAAACTCCGGCAGGATATTGACGATCTTTACACTCTTACAAAAGCCTGCTAAAAAAATACCTTCTTCTAAGGCAGAATTACCACCGCCAATAACGATAATATCCTTATCTCTATAAAAAGCCCCATCACAAGTCGCACAAAAATGCACCCCTGAACCAATCAATTCACTTTCGCCCGGAATACCCAATTGACGATAAGTCGAACCAGTTGACAACACAACAGATTTGCCTTGATATTCCTTGGTTGCAGTTTTGACTACAAATATTTTTTTCTCTTTTTTGATAGCTACTACATCTTCACCAGTTTTGATAGTTGCCCCATAAGTTTCGGCTTGTTCCTTCATTTTATCCATCAATGCTGGACCCGAAATAGAAGTAAAACCGGGATAGTTCTCAATTTTTTCTGTTAAGAAGGCATTTCCCCCAATTGCTTTCTTCTCCAAAATAAGAGTATCAAACCTATCTCTTTGCGCATAGATGGAGGTCGTAAGTCCCGCTGCACCTCCTCCGACAATAATCGTATCAAATACCTTTTCTTCTTTTACCTCATCTATTTTAAGTGCTTTTCGTAGTTCTTCATTTTCAGGCTCTACCAATACCCTATCATCATTGATGATGATCGTTGGTATCTTGCGTTTTCCATTATTGATTTTAGTAATAATAGGAATAGCCCACTCATTGGTATCAATATCTATAAATTGGTAATGGATATTATTGTCATCCAAAAATGATTTCGATTTTCTACAATCAGGACACCAATCCGCACCGTACAGTAGAATACGATAATCTTCATTAATACCTAAAGTAGCAGCTAAAGTATGATTATCAGGGTTGGTATAAGATTTTCCATTTATGATAAGGGTTGGAATAATACGCTTACCTTTATTAATGGACTCCACCTTTTTAGTTGCTTGTTCATCTAAGTCAACATCGACAAATTCATAAGCAATATTATTTTCTTTTAGGTAGGCTTTTGCTCTTCGGCAATCAGGACACCAGTCCGCACCATAAAATTGAATTTTATTCATTGTTAAACTATTTTTTCGTTAATAAAGTATTATCTTGATCCGCCTAATAGGATAAGAAACATGGATAGACAATCAAAATGCAAAACTTCTGCTCTAGAGATATCAGTTGACCGTCCATGTTCAATGGCAATTATAATTAATTACATCCTAAAAAGGTAATGATTTAGAGAGATTTCATCCACTTCATTTCTGTTTACAGGGCTGAGCCTAATGAACATCTGCCTTACTCATTCATTTTGGATTGCTTTCTACTTTTGATTAGTTATCAATTTCTCTACCGTACACTTTTTGTAAAACCCGTCACTTCGCTACGCTACGTGACGGAATAGGGTCTTTTGGGGGCAGAAATCTTCCAATTTGCCGCGGCA
>CALJIQ010000458.1 GCA_937973995.1 uncultured Saprospiraceae bacterium | reverse complement strand
AAAATGCGTTTTTTCAAAAACGCATTTTAAATCGCTGCCGCTAAAAGAACCTAACTGCCGAGCTTGCGAAGCAAGCGAGGCAAGCGAGGCATAAAAATAATGGTACTGGCTTCGCCAGCTTCAGACTAAGTAGTCAGTTAATAACTTTGCTTTTCAGTTGATTGATTATTCATTACTGATTATTAGCTAATTAGGCGTGTTCAGTAGCGTCTGGAAAGTAATTAATAATTAATAATCAATAATCAATAATTAATAATGTCACACTACTTACTTACTCTAAATTTACTTAACAGCTTTATTTCCTTTCTTAAAAAAATTTCTTAACCGAAATCGCTCTCGATTAAATTTCTCTTCAAAAATTTCCTCCCTTTCGTAAATATCGTCACTTAATAAAAAGCTAAAGGGCTTGAAATAATCTAATTGATTCAAAAGTATTCGGATAATTGCCACTAAGGGTATTGCTAGAATCATTCCGCTCACCCCCCAAATAGATCCACCAATAACCAATGCTAAGATGGCTGCCAAGGGATTAATACTTACAGAAGACCCCACTATCTTTGGCGTGATAATATTTCCCTCTAGTGCTTGCACCGTGGCAAATAAAGCAACTACTAACATAGGGCTGAGAAATCCGTCAGTTGTGGCAATACTAAAAACAAAGGGTAAAAACCCACCTATAAAAGTACCTACATAAGGGATGATGGCTAAGAAAGCCGCTAAGAATCCCCAAAAGAAAGCGTAGGAAATGCCGATGAAATAAAGCCCTATACTATTGATTACGCCCAACAGTAGCATGACCAATGCCAATCCGGAAAGATATTCTTGTACAACCGTTTGAATGCGACTAATCAATTCTTTTGTAGTCTCTCTTTCTGATTTACTAACTTGGAATAAGAAAAAATTCTTGATAGACTGCCGATAAAGCAACAAGAAAAAACAGTATAATAAACACAACGTAAAATTCGCTAAAAAAGAAGAAGAGGAACTAATGCTTTGGCCCACAAACATAGCAGGGGTTTCTAAAAATTTAGACGCATTTTCTGTGAGCCACTGTTTATCTAAAGCATTGCCTAGCCCTAACGTTCCATTAACCCATTGAAGTAGTTGCTGAATACCAGTTTCCAATTTTTCATTTAAAGAAGATATATTTTCAAAAACATCTACAAACTGATAGGAGAAAAAAGCGAGTAAGCCCCCTATTGGAATTAGAACGCCACAAAAAGTTATAATAATCGCAAGTACACGATTGGATACTATTCTTTCAATTCGACTGCAAATAGGGTGGAGGAGCAACATAAATAGAATCCCAAATAAGAAGGGCAAAATAATATTACTTGCCACGATGGCTATATGTGTCAACAATACCAAAATAATCAACACGTATGCTAATTTTTGAACATCTATTTTATTCGTCATAGTACTGTTGGTTGAGGAATTAACATAGCATGATTGATTCATTAAAGTATGATCGATCTATTTGAATATTCTTTCTAAACACCTGCTTGATGATTGGAAGGAATACTATCAACTGCCTTCACTTGATCCATCCATTCTAATAACTCATGGTTGGCTTTTGCTCCATAGCTGGAGATAATGAGCCCCTTAGTTCCATCTGTGCCTTCCACTGCAAATAAAATGGATAGGTCTGAAGGATTGGTCATCCCTTCAAAACGGTGTTGTTCTACGATCAATAATTGGTCGCTAGTATATTGTTTTTCGCTGTCGCTATCTATGATTTTTCCATCTTGAAATTGGAAATTACCTTTGTATCCTTTTTTATAAAGGTCATTACTGGCTTCTACTAATGTCTCGTATGGCATAGTGAAAATTAATTTATACTTTATACCAGAGTCAGAATAAAAAACCGATTTATTCTGTCCGTAGTATTTGAACGTTAAAAAAATACTGCGTTTGCATTTCTAAAAGGGGATTAGAATATCTTATTCCTCCTCCGTATAATCTACTCTAGACTTTAAAAACTGTAAGACGATAAAAGTAAAGACTAATCCTGCTACCATTACTTCCAAGAAAATACCACCACTCAGTAGTAGCCAGTTAGGAAAACTGGTCGCTTCTAAACCATATTTGGAAAATACTAAATCTGATCCTACTAAAAAAGTAATTAGATGAATCAATACAAGTGTTGCTCCAGTAAAAAGAGATATCTGGGCAGCGAAAGCCATTCCATTCCTAAAAGTCGTTCCAGTCTTGAGATACTTATTATATTCTCCTAGACCTATTGCTAATACAATACCTAGCATGGTATAGCTGGCATACTTTAATCCAATAGCATTTTCCACTCCTAATACTTGCATCACAAAGAGACAAAGTGCGATTAGACCACCAGCAATAAATCCGTATTGTAAGGCATTCTTGAGGAAAGGAAAGTAAACTTTTTCATCATTCCTTACTTCTATATAATCCATAATTTTAATTTTTAGGTTAACAAATTTTTGAGTGTGTTAAAACATTTACCAGACATGGTCGAAAACGGCATGCTTCGAGGCCCATGCATCTAGCATCCAAGATGATTTTTCGATATTTTCTAAAAAGCTGCCGATCATATCCACCGTTCCCTCGTCTCCAGATTCTGCCGCTGAGGCTAGTACTTTTCTGAAATCTTCGATTAGTACCTTATGGTTTTCTAGTAAAGTCAAAACCATCTCTCTATCAGGTAAGGTTTCTTTTACTTCTTTGATTCTGGCATAAGTTAAGTAGTCAGATAAAGTACTCATCGGCTTGTGGCGTAGCGTCAATATCCGTTCTGCAATTTCGTCGATTTTCAAGCGAGCATCATTGTATAGATTTTCAAACTTATCGTGCAAGTCAAAGAAATTTTCACCTTGGACATTCCAGTGAAAATTCCTTAGATTTTGGTAGTAAATATGATAGTTAGCTAACAGATGGTTTAGATTTTTGACCGTTTTTCGGACAGTTGTCTTTTCGAATCCTAGATAGTTCATATCTCTTTCTTTTTGTATGTGTGGAATAATTATCGGTTTGACTAAAGTCATAGCTTTATTGTTTTTATATTATCAATTATTAATGCCAATCGCCAGTTAAACTTTGTCCTATTGCGAGGATTGAGCGAATGATTTCCGTTTATAAAAACGGAATGAAGATTCGGGGAATCTTCAAGTGAGTGAACCGTGAAACGGACGAGATGAGCCGCCAAGCAAATCAAATCTTATTCATTCATTTTATCTGGCGATTCTAATTATTAGTATCGAAAGATAGCTTGCAAAATACCTTCTTCGTTTGGAAGATTATTGGATTCCTCTAGTGTGATTTTTCCTCCTTTTAAATAGGTGTTTACAGCGGCGTCATTTATTAAACAATAATTATTTTTATACTGTGCGGTATCAAGGTGGGTGGTATTTTTTGTTTCTTCTTGAATACCCCACACGGGTTTTGCTTCCTTACTTATAAATAAGGTATCTATCTTCCCTTGTCTAGCTGCAGGTACAATTTCCGCTGCCTTAAATGATGCTTTTTTATCGGCAAGTGCCTGTCCGAATTCCTCTTTCCATTGGTCTGTTTGTTGATCCACTAAATTTTGAATGAGTGGCCATGCTCTTTCATGTAAAAGAACGGGATCGTCAGATTCTGGATTTCCACTGATACTTGCTTCCACGATATTACTGTAGGCGGAAATAGACTGATAGATAGGCAATAGATAATCTACTGATGCGATTAGCATCGGGGCATCTTCGTCGTGTAGCATTTCCATCAACCCTTTATCTATCTGCCGAAAGTAATTTTCTAAATGCTTTAGCTTATCATCTTTACTTCCTCCTTGCCCGTGAAACACTGCATTACCTCCGCCACTGTGAGCTTGTAGTTCTTGACTTTGTGTATCGCCCACTAGCGTAGCCTCTAAATTATCTGGTACTAAATCATGGATAATGACAGGAGTGATACTGTATTTATTTCCCTCAAAAAAGCGAACTTCATTCTGACTCAATGCTAGTAGGAAAAATCTTTTTTTACCTGTAATAGCTTCCAGCGTTGGAAAAAGATAAAAATGTTTATTCACATAAGTCAATGGACGGAAACTTACTGGTAATGAATAATACTCAAATATATTTGGCCCAATAAAAACAGCTAAACCATCTGATTGATGATTCCAAAACACTTCATCATCTAGCAACGAATAAGCGGATGATAAATACTTTAGTGTTGCCTTTTTTCCCAATGGCTGTTGTTGGATTTCTTCGTCCATTAACAACTTTAGTGCTTCGTCTAATTGGTTTTTGAATATAATTTTTTCGGCTTGACCGTCGCTTACTCGGCTCGTAGGGATAAGGACGGTAATACAATCGTTGTCACTAGACTTAAATTGAGCCAATTCTTCGAATACAGTTTTATTGAATTTCATATTGTTTTTTATGAAAAATTGAGATACTGCTTTTTATCCTCTAGGAAATTGAAATAAATAGTAGATAAAAAAGAGTACACTCCTCCCCAATGGAAGGTTATGTAAGACGGATTGCCGATTCGTCCTACCAGCAATACTTGACGAATTAGCAGTCTGCCTTACGAGGCTTTACCTTATTATGGGGAGGAGCGAAAAATTAAATAAGGTAGTAGCCTATCACCGACAAAACAGTTGGATATATTTGTGAGTAAATAAGCACAGTCCGCTAATAAACAGCTATTTTATTGTACTACTGTTTGCAGTAAATATACTGTTAGTAACTAAAATACTAACACAGGTATTTGCGATTTTAAAATCAATCGCTTGGTATTGTCGTTAGACCTAATCCGTTCTATAATGGACTTATCTCTGCTTGGAAAAGCAAATAAATTGGTAGCGTGACGAGAGATGTTTTGTTCAATTGCTTCGTCTATATTCTCATTTGCTAAATTGTGAAAACGAAGATATTCATTTCCGATCTCCCTAATGATAATGCTTTTTTTGAGCGCAATATCTTTTTCCGCTTCTTCTATGTTTTGCCCAAAATAATAAACGATATTGATACTTTTATCGGTGGCATTTACACTCAATAAATTTTTTATAAATAGGACTTCCTTCATAACCTCCACTAGGGGTTTATCCCTTTCTAATAAATAGTTGATCGATAAAATTTCAGAAAAAACGCACTCATTAGGAATTAGTAAAACTGGACAGTTTACCTGTTCTGCTAACTTGGTCTCTGGTGTTCCCAAAAGTTCGTTGATTATGTTGAAATTGCTCTTCACCCCTAACATTACTAAAGTGGGATGCTGGTCTTCTACTTTATCGATCAGATGGAGCGTTTTGTCTCCCTCCCAAGCGGGGACAATAGAAGTGTGGAATTGGGTAGATGTATAGTCCCACTCTTCTGAAATTTGTTGATATATTTTTCGCAAATTAACCTTTGCCTGATCTACTTTTTCTTGTTGATCGATTAATTGTATTCCAGGACTGCCGGGTATCAACAATCCTTCTGGAATGGAAACGGAACGGTGCTGTGCATTGTACAAAGATAATCGGGCACCTAGTTGCTTGGCAGCATAAACCCCATATTTTAGTAATTCTTGATTGGGATTGAAAACATCTATTGAAGCGATTATTTTATTGTGCATGATTCTTCGTTTCCTCCATAACGTGCGAAGGTCGTGTTTGTTCAAATAAGAATTTAAGCTGTTCTTGACCGTGCATAGTTGACCTCATCAGATACTTGCTTAGCAATTCTCAATAACCAAATAAAAAAATGTTCAGGTGCTTTGTTATAGCTGAGTGAGGTATCCCAAACTAAAGAGAAGACCTTCTTTAAAGCAATAGTGGTTAATTCTTCGGAACCGAGTTGTTGGTAAATAAAACTGTAGAGTTCTGATCCATATTTCTTAAATAGAATCTTCATCGCTTGCTGATCCCTCTTACGTAGCAAGGTAACGATTTCGATATCACAGGATGATACAACTTGCATTTCAACTAATTTTTTATAGAGTTAAAAATATTGTAATCCTTAATGGGCTATGAGTAGGGGCTTAACAACTATCCTTTCTTTTTCTAGCTTCAATCAGAAGAAATAGTTACGCTCTGTTCAAAGAAGCCATATCGTAATTTGCTCGAATTCTGGCTCTTAATTTTTTTCTAGCAAAAAAGATTCTACTTTTTACCGTCCCCATAGGAACATTTGCTTTTTCCGCAATTTCATCATAATGGTAACCATTTATGAACATCTTAAATGCTTGCTGTAAATCTTCCGATAAGTCACCTATCATTCCGTTTAGTTCTTTCATTAGAATAACAGAATCTCCGTCAGTGGAATCGGACTGATTCTCTATGAAATAAGTGAAGTCTTCCACAGGTGCCATTATCTGGCTTCTGGTCTTTTGCCTCCGATAATCATTTATGTAGTTATTTCGCATGATAGTGGTCATCCATGCTTTGAAATTCGTGCCCCCCGAAAATCTATCTTTGTGCTTGAAGGCTCTACAAAAAGTCTCCTGCATCAAATCCTTTGCATCCTCTTTATTCTTTGTCAATTTCATGGCGAAACCAAATAGCAAGTCTTCTATTTCTTTGTAGTTATTATTAAATTCAGTGCTTGTCATATCATTGCATTTTTAATAATTAGTCAATTAATCTCACTTTCACTTAGTCTAACGCCGTGCCAAGTTCATAAGTAATTGAATGTCAATACATTGTGTTAAATTTTAAATTTAAAATTGATGTTATTTCATCAAAAATTGTTATTTCATCAAAAAATATCCCTATCTTGTCACTTCTATTTAGAAGCCCACATTGAGAAACTTAGATGGCCATTAAAAGACCAAAGTCTAATGGCTAGTCTGGTTAGTTACTATCCTTTTTACTAGGCGTAATATCAGTTCGCCTTACAATTACAATAAATGGGAAATACCCTTGCCGACAATGGGCTATTGTCAATATATATAGATGCTACAGAAATTAGTAACAGCGGTGTCATCTGGGTAAATGAGAAGGGGACACTAATAGGTAGTAATCGGCACTTTAGCGCACAGTTAGGTTATACCGCAGCGGAATTAACTGAAAAAATAATCTTTGAAATTAATCCCCACCTGACTTTACTTAATTGGCGAAAACTGTGGCAGCAAACCCTTCAGAATAAAAAACCGATTACCAAAACGGAACATATTACAGCAGCCAATGATTTATTGCCAGTGCAAGTTCGCTGGGAATCGGTAGAGATTGGAGGCGTGCGGTATGCTTGTGGTATCGTAGAAGATTTAATTTTTTCAAGTCGCTTCGAGGATTTGCTAGACATAGCCTCTAGTGCGGCTAAGGTAGCTACCTGGGAATGGGATTTAATCAACCAAACGCTTTTCGTTACCAAGCACTTTAGGCAGTTACTGCAACTTCCCGATGACTTTGTTTTGCAATTTGATAAGTTGGATACTTTTTTACGAGATACACTTAGTTCTCTTTCTTATAAGCAATTAGAGGCTACCGCAAAACAAGCGATTAAAACAGGCAGCTATTTTGAGTTGGAGTTAGAATTATCCACCGATAATGCTGCTATTCCTTCGCAGCTGAATCTAGCTGCCAAACCCCTTTTCCTAGAAGATAAAACCGTAAAAATATACGGTACGATTCAGGATTTATCTGGTATATCCGGTAGAACCAATGAATTGTATATCATGAGTTTCTGTATGGACTATGCTACAGAATGTATCCTCTGGGTAGATGAAAAAGGGATCATTACATATGCCAACCATGCGGCTGCACTGACCTATGATTTTATTACAGATGAGTTGAAAGGACAACCCATAGGAAGAGTAGTTCCTCAATTTAAGGAGGAACAATACACTACTTATTGGAAACAATTAGCGGAAAGTGGCATGATCGAAGGAGAGGAAAAACACCTCAAAAAGAGTGGTGATTTTTTTCCAGTTTGGGTATCTCACAATTATATTTCTTACCAAGACCGCTCCTTCAATTGTATTTTCATAAAAGACCTGACCGATCGAAAAGCCAGAGAGAAAAGTTGGAAACTATCCATGACTACCATCCAACAGGCGAGTGATATGATTTTTTGGATCAATTTAGATGGTAGTATTTTTTACACCAATGATAAAGTCATTACTAATTTAGGTTATACGAAAGAGCAATTAAAAAAGAAGAAGATATTTGATATTTCTCCTGGTAAAGAACAAGAAGGATGGGCAGCTCAGTTGAAGAAAATTAAAGCGCAAAAGCACTTTACTTATGAAAGCCTATTGAGACGAAAGAATGGAAAAATATTTCCAGTAGAAGTAACGATCAATCTGATCGTATTTGAAGAGAATACCATTATCAATGCCTATGTCAAAGATATTACGGACAGAAAAGCAGAGGCAACCAAACTGGAGCTAGCTTATGAAGAAATACAACAATTAAAAGAAGAAATTGAGCAAGAGAACACCATTTTAAAAGAAGATATACAGCTAGAATACGCCTTTGAGAATATCATTAGCAAAAGTGATGGCTACAAATCTGTTCTGAAAAAAATAGAACAGGTGGCAGACACTGATGCAACGGTATTGATCCTTGGTGAAACGGGTACAGGTAAAGAACTTCTAGCCAGAGCAGTCCATCAGCTAAGTGACCGCTCTGCTAAGTCTATGATAAAAATTAACTGCGGAGCGTTGCCTGCCAACCTAATTGAGAGTGAACTATTTGGCCATGAAAAAGGTGCCTTTACAGGTGCCATACAGTCTAAAAAAGGACGCTTCGAATTGGCACACAAGGGTACTATTTTCTTGGATGAAATCGGAGAACTTCCCCTTGATTTACAAACCAAGTTGCTGAGAGTCTTGCAAGAGGGAGAATTTGAAAGAGTAGGAGGCACCCAGACCGTCGAAGTGGATGTTCGGGTTATAGCAGCTACGAACCGGAATTTGGAGGAAAAAGTAGGAAAAGGCACTTTCCGAGAAGATTTGTTTTACCGTTTGAATGTATTTCCTATTTACAATATTCCCTTGAGAGAGCGAAAAGATGATATTGTGCCTTTGGTTCGATTTTTTGTAGATAAATACAGCAAAAAAATGGGAAAAAATATAAAGGAAATATCAGAAACGGCTTTAAAAAAGTTACAAACCTACGATTTCCCAGGAAATGTGAGAGAACTCGAAAATATTATTGAGAGGTCTATCATTCTTTCCAAATCCAATCGTTTGACCATTGACACGGAATTATTTAGACAAAAAGTAATTGTAGAAGACCAGTTTTTGAGTTTAGACGAATTACAGAAAAGACATATTATAAAGGCTTTAGCTCAGACAAAGGGCCGAATTAGTGGTTCGGCAGGAGCTGCTCAATTATTGGAGATTAACCCGAAGACACTAGTATCCAGAATGTCTAAATTGGGTATTGATAAACATACTCATCTGGAATACGATAAAAAAAACCATTAATTTAGATACTTTATTAGAGCTTGTTGAACATAAATAGTAGTAAATCGTTTTAGGAAAAAGCCACAATATGACCTAATTTAATAAATTATTTCTACTTTTTTAAATGTAATCAGCCTCATTATGAATAATACAATAACTCTTGGCGTAGCCAAGAAGCCCTATAGATTTCTATTTATAGATGATTCTCCTACTGACAATAAATACCTTTCATTGTTGATTAGGATCAAGAAACTACCAATTAACCCACACTTCGAGTACAATGCTCCTAAGGCATTACAGTATCTAAAGAATTGTGATACAGCAGACTTCCCTGAGGCAATCCTGATAGACATCAACATGCCTTTGATGAATGGCTTTGAGTTCGTAGAATCTTACTTGGAACAATTTGGAGAAAAGAAAGACAGCACTTTTTTGTATATCACTAGTTCTTCTATTCAAGCATCAGATAGAGAAAAAGCTGCCCAACATCCCAGTGTTGCTGCATTCATTGAAAAGCCTTTCACTCTTCAACAATTTCAAGAAAAAATATTACCGAATTTGAAAAACAGATAAATTCAAGAACTCAATTCTTAATAAAGAATTCCGAATGCGCCTCATATATTGAAAAGCATTAGTCCATTTCTACCGAATAACTCTTTTTTTAATGAAAAATAGTGCTTTATAACTGATACCTCTTATTTAGGTCCCGCTCTCAAATATTTGCTCCTCCCGAATGGTAAAATAAAAACGACTTCCCTTTCCGAATTCTGACTCTACCCAAATCCTTCCATTATGCGTCTTTTGGATGTACTATTTTTCCTAATTGTACTTCTTCCGAGTTGGTGGCATACCCTAAGATGTTCCATAATTTTGGAGAAATCCATTTATTATCTGGGGTCTCCCAATAGCAAATCCCATCCAAAGCGGTGTACTGTAAGTAATCCAACACCTCTTTGCTTTGTTTGAATGGAGGTGCCAATTTATTTGATAATTGATTCATATTAAGAGTGGTTGTAGGTGAAATCTCAATGATGAATTTTGAATAATTAAATTTAGATCTACTCTTAGTGGTAAGTCAAGTTAATTATGATAAGTTGCATCTAGTTAATGTCCCGTAGTCAACATCTAAGCGGGAGGCTTGTCAAAAAACTGTTTGAGCGGAGCGAGTTTTTTTTGACTAGAATTTTTTGTTTCTTTTTTTTTCGATGAAAAAAAGAAAGT
>CALJIQ010000457.1 GCA_937973995.1 uncultured Saprospiraceae bacterium | reverse complement strand
GGGTAAAATTATGAAAGTGAACTAATTGTTTATTTGTGTAACTGTTTATTCGTTTACAAGCTATACTTAGATAAACAGTTCAACAAATAAACAATTAAACAGTATTGTAAAATCACTTTTTTATCCCGTTCCAAGTATAGTAACCATTTTAACCAATAGTTTGTTTTGTAGGAGGCCATTTTGAAGAGAAAATAGGCGGTTTCATCGAAGGATTGCTTGTTGCTGGCTTAACTTCATTATTTTTGTTCAGATTCACTTTTTAGACCTACGCTAAATCAGATATAAAATATGTTTGGAATATCTACCCTAATCAAAGTAATTTTCGAAAGCTTCCGCCAAGCCTTTCAATCACTGATCTCTAATAAGATGCGTAGTTTTCTATCCTTATTGGGTATATGCATCGGTATATTTTGCATCATAGGGGTCTTATCAGCGGTCGATTCCTTAGAAGATTATGTGAGAATGAGTTTTGATAGGATAGGGAGTGATGTCGTTTATATTCAAAAATTTTCATGGGAAGAAGACCCCGCGCGTAGTTATTGGAAATGGATGAAACGCCCGAATCCAGATTATGCCGATTATCAGGCACTCAAGAAGCGATTAAAAACTGCGGATGATGTGGCTTTTTATATCCCTGTCGGAATGAAAACCGCTAAGTACCGATCTAGCTCCGTGGAGGGTGGATTTATGCTGGCGGGCACCCAATCGGTTGGAAAAGTGCTCAATCTTGAAATGGCTAAGGGTCGGTATTTCACGGCTAATGAAGCGAGTATGGCTCGACCTAAGGTGGTGATTGGCTCCACCATCGCCGAAGAATTATTTGGCGCATTGGAGCCTATTGGAAAAAAGATAAAAGTGGGAGGCAAAAAATTAGAAGTCATTGGCATGATCGAAAAATCGGAGGGGCTAGGCATTATGAATTTTGATGAAGCTATTCTAATTAGCTATGAATTTGCTAAAAACTTCATCAATGTAAAGAGTAAATTCTCTTTTGGGACAGCCCTTGCCATAAAAGCAGGAGAAGGAGTCCCGTTAAAGGAATTGAAATCAGAAGCAGAAGGAATTTTAAGAGCCCATCGCCGCTTAAAACCCAAAGAGGAAAGTAATTTTGCAGCCAATGAATTATCCACCTTTTCTAAAATTCTAGATGGCTTCTTTGGGGTGTTAAATATGGCAGGCTTTATCATCGGAATTTTCTCCTTGATCGTTGGGATGTTTAGCGTGGCAAATATTATGTTTGTCTCTGTAAAAGAACGAACCAATTTAATTGGGGTCAAGATGGCATTAGGGGCCAAACGCTATGTTATTTTATTAGAGTTTTTGATCGAATCTATTATTCTTTGTATCATAGGAGGCATTGTCGGAATGGTCCTCATTGTCGTCGCTTTAAAAGCCATTAGTGCAGCCGTAGATTTCGATTTATATATTGATATTGGCAATACCATATTGGGACTGTCCGTCTCCATTGTTGTTGGAATAATATCAGGCGTTATCCCTGCCCTTCAAGCGTCTCGGATGAACCCTGTAGAGGCTATTCGTGCCTAAGAGAGCAATCAGATCGCTTTGCTGTCAGATCATTTCATTGTCAGAAGTCAGACTTTTGACAGCCATAAGCATTCTGACTCCTGACTCCTGACTCCTGACTCCTAAAAAATGAAAGATTATACCAAAATAGGATACACCAAAAAATTATATGGCATCAAAGGAGGAGTGAGAGTTGTTGTAGAAGAAGCCTATCAGGATGTACTGTTAGACTGCAAGGTCCTTTTTTTAAACCAAGACGGTAGAAAGATTCCCTACTTCGTTGACAAAATTATTGACGCTGCGCCCTTTCGAATCATATTTGAAGATCACCAAGACCGCAATGCCGCCCAGGCATTAACCGGTAAAGAAATATATATTCCAACCGACCAATTGCCCACCTCCCCTACTCCCTCTTTAGACCTTACTACACTAGAAGGATTTACCCTTTCCGATTCGGAAGTAGGACCAATAGGAGCAATAAAGGAAATCCAAGAATTTCCCCAACAGTTGATGGCACTCGTCAGCTACCAAGAAAAAGACATTTTAATACCCCTCCACGAAAACTTGATTTCTGAAATTGAAATGGATAGCCAAACAATATTTATATCTTTACCTGATGGGCTTTTGGAGCTGTAGAAGTTCGCCTTAAAATAAACTACCTAGATGTTGTTTCCCGCTAAGTTGCGCTGAGGTTTCGCAAAGGAACGCTAAGTTTGATTTTGTGGGTTAGCGTATTTTCTGCGAGTGGCATATTTCAAAAGTTTTGGAAACTTTTGAAATTTACATCACCAAACAGCCTCCTTTAAAAATAGATAACAAATACAATCATGAAACAAATACTAACTTTTTCCACGCTATTACTTTTGCTTTCTTGTTCGGTCAATCAAGAAATCACCAAAGTACTTCAAACAAATCCGATGGAGAAAATGGAGCGACCTGCCTATGCGATAGCGATACATGGGGGTGCGGGAACTATCAAAAAAGAAAACATGTCTCCAGAACGTGAAAAAGAATATATCGCAAAACTCAATGAGGCCTTGACCGTGGGGGAGAAAATCTTACAAGAAGGCGGCACCGCAGCAGATGCCGTTATTCAAACCATCATGGTCATGGAAAACTCCCCTTTGTTTAATGCAGGGAAAGGAGCCGTCTTTACGAATGCGGGTACGAATGAATTGGATGCCTCTTACATGGATGGTAAAACCATGAATGCAGGGGCAGTCGGTGGTGTGACCAATATAAAAAATCCCATCCAAGCGGCTAGAGCGGTAATGGAAAAATCAGAGCATGTTTTCTTAACCGGCAAAGGGGCTGAAAAATTTTCGAAAGAGATGGGAATAGAAACCGTTGACCCTTCTTATTTTCATACAGAAAGACGCTGGAATAGCTTACAACGATTATTGGAGAAAGAAGGAAAATCAGGAGCGATCCTTTCTGAAAATGAGGATTATAAATTCGGAACCGTTGGCTGTGCCGCATTAGACAAAGCAGGCAATTTAGTAGCAGGCACCTCTACAGGAGGAATGACCAATAAGCGATATAATCGCATTGGAGATGCTCCTATTATAGGGGCTGGTACCTATGCTAATAACCAAACCTGTGCAGTCTCTAGTACGGGTCACGGAGAGTATTTTATTCGTTATGCGGTGGCGCACGATATTTCGGCTAGGATGGAATATTTAAACGAAGATTTACAAACGGCTGCGGATGCGGTGGTCAATAGCAAATTGGTCAAAGCGGGCGGCTCAGGTGGTATCATTGCCGTAGATAAAGATGGGAACGTGGCAATGCCTTTTAATACCTCTGGTATGTATCGTGGATATGCTAAGCCTGGTAAGCGGGAGGTGTTGATTTATAAGTAGTTGAATTCGGTGAACGGTAGACGGTGGACGGTCGCTTCGCTTGACGGTGGGCTGTCCAGACGCTAAAAGATAGTTTTTTTTTAAGGATGAATTAAGTTTCCTAACAATAGCGGTCAGGCTAACTTGTAGTTTGAGATGGTTGGCGTTTCCAAAACGCCCGTCATCTTTAGGTTTGAGAACGAGATGTCAGACACTTTCAAAGTGGCTGCCATCTATAATCCATTGATAGTCAACACATTTTTCAAAAAAGGACGCTGCCAAGCTATCGCAGCGTCCTTTGGATCATTTTTCGTTCCTCCAAATGTTCCAAAGAGACGCTGCTCGAACAGGAAACAATCTTACCATTTCCTCCCTTTGCCCTTACCAGGTCCTCGGCCTCTTCCCCTTCCTCTAGCCCAACCAGGTATGTTTCCTTTCTTTCTTTTTTTCCATTTCCCAAAATCTTCCTCCTCATTGTCATCAAAGTCAACATCTTCGTCTTCTCTTTCTTCTCTTTTGTACCGTTCTTCCATTTCTTTACGGCGTTCCTTTCTCGCTCGCTCTTGTCCTTTTTCTCTTTCTTCCATCTCTTTTTTACGCGCTTCCCATTCTCTTTTTTCTTGTTCAAATTTTTCCCTTTCCCGCTCATACGCCTCCTTTCTTTCTTCCTTTTCCTTTTTTTCTAATTCCTTCGCTCTTTCTCGTTCATACTCCGCCCGCTCTTTTTCAAATTTCTCTTTTTCTTGTTCTAGTTTTTCCTTCTCGGCTTCTTCTATTCGGCGCTTTCGTTTCTCTTCCTGCTCTCTTTGCCAAGCCTCCCATTCTTTCACTTCCGCATCTTCTTTGTCTCTAGGTGGTTCATTTTCTTCTACCTCTTTCTTGATTTGGTCATTAATTCGATCGAATATACTTCCAGGAGCCGTATCTTCCTTAGGATTCTCTCGATTATTCGTCTGAATTTCCTTAAGCTTTTCCTCTAACCGTCCCCAAACACTTCTATCATCTGCCTGTGGAGACGTGTCTTTTGATACTTTATCTACCTGCTCTTTAATGGTATCGAAGATGGTGGAATTTGCGGTGGGTTCCTTCGGGTTATTTTTATTCTCAACCATCGTTTTTTCTACGATGTCTCTGATAGTACTAAAAAGTCCCATAAAATTTTGTTTTGATGAAAAAATGGTAAACCAGCTTTAAAGTATATCTAAAATTTATTTCGAGTTGAAAATCAATAGTTTGCGGTTCTGAGGAAGAAAAAATTAGTGCGTTTAGCGAGCTAAATAAACTTTTTTTTCAAAGTCAGGTTCGTAAAATATTGGTTTTCAGCCGATAAAAATTTAGACATACTCTTAGGACGAAAAAGGATGGTGTTGGTTACGATAGGTGATTTTGATAGCTGGTATTCCAAAATTTATTGATATCCTACATTTTGAAATCCCAAAGGGATTAAATGTGAATAACGCCGTGTGCAACACGGTGGTAAGACCTTTTAGGGCAATTCCCAACTCTGGAGGAGTTGAATGTTAAAGATTCAACTCCTCCAGAGTTGGGAGCGCTACTTGCTTCCAGTACCCTAGATTGCATCTAGGGCCATTCGTTTTCAATCCCTTTGGGATTATACCAGCGATCCCTCCAACGAACTAAAATTTGTGGAAAACTAAGTTATCAAACCCGCTTATTCCTAGCCTATTTCCATTATTTTTGTAGGATAT
>CALJIQ010000456.1 GCA_937973995.1 uncultured Saprospiraceae bacterium | reverse complement strand
CCACTCTTTACGTTTTTTAGAAATTTTTCTTTTGGAACTAACATCTTTCGATTAGTACTTACAAGATGAATAGTGATTTTTCTTGTACTTTCTTTAAGGACGCGTATTTTAATACTTCTTTGCATAATTTTTTATTTTATTCATTTATAGAAAATTGCAATGTTAGTTCTGAATAATGATCCTTTGGCTATTTGTTGAATTGTTTAAATCTATTGTTAAAAACAGCACACTCTTTTGGAGATAAGTTATTGATTAGCTCCAATTAAAAAGAAAGATGAGTTACTAAATTGAGCTAAATTTTGAGTGGCTCAAAAGAGAGGAGTAACGTATGATGCCCATTATTCTTGGCATCTTAAGTAGAAGATGAGCGTAAAAGGCGGAATGACAATGGGTAGTGTTGTAGCTATTGCTTGCAAATTACAATAAATTATTAACTAATTAATGTAACGGTACTATTGGCGTAATAGTTCAAAGGAACCCCTTGTTTTCCAAAAGTCAACAATATTTAGGGTTCTACAGCCGTAATTAGGCCCTTTGGACTACTTTAAGCTCTGTTCTTCTTCAAATTATCCTCAAATTTTGTCTATAATTTTGCAGTCAGAAATCACTTAGTAACGCAAAATATTATAAGCACTTTGAAGTGACCCACTAAAACTCAACCAACCTATTGTTTTTGTCGTTACTTATAAAAAGAAAAGCGTACAGTAGATATGAAAAAAATAATTCGATTGTTAGTCATTATGCTATTGGGAAGTAGTAGTTGGTCCCTAGTAGCCCAAAAAGCGGGCGTAGAAATACTAGGGACCGTTGTAGAAAATAAGCAGCAGCGTCCGATTGAATTTGCTACGATTATGGTAGGAGATAAGCAAACCAAAGATCCTATCACGGGTGCAACAACCGATTTGGACGGGAATTTTCGAGTACGCACCACGGCAACTGATTTTTATTTAGAAATAAGTTTTATCGGATTTGCCAATAAGGTGATTGAGGAATTTGAAATTCAGAATGGTAAGATCAATTTAGGGACGGTGGTCCTATTCGAAAACAGCGAAATGTTAGACGAAGTAGTTGTTCGTGCGGAAAAATCCACTACAGAATTTAAGTTGGATAAACGGGTTTTTAATGTTGGAAAAGATTTGAGCAGCACCGGGGCAAGTGCCTTGGAGGTGTTGAATAATGTACCCTCCGTTAATGTAAACATTGAAGGAGATATTAGTTTAAGGGGCAGCCAAGGCGTACAAATTTTAATCAATGGAAAACCTTCCGTCATAGCCAGTGAACAAGGCAATGCGCTTGGGACTATTACGTCGGATATGATTCAACAAGTGGAAGTGATTACCAATCCTTCCGCCAAATACGATGCAGAAGGAACATCGGGGATCATCAATATTGTCATTAAAAAAGAAGAGCGAAAGGGAATAAATGGTTCTGTTACCCTCAATGCAGGAATCCCTCACAATCATAGTTTTGGACTCAGCCTTAATAGAAGAACAGAGAAGTTTAATTTATTTAGCCAAGTAGGCGTAGGATATCGAGAAATGCCGAGTGACTATGAAGGGATTAATCGAAATCTAACAAATGGGAATACGGTTTTAAGTGAAGGGAGAGGGTATCGTAATGAGCTTTTCTATAATCTAATATTGGGAACGGATTATATCATTGATAAAAATAATATCATCACCCTTTCAGGAAGTTTTGCTTACGAAATTGAAGATCAACCATCCAATACGGTCTTTAGTTTTGAAGATGTAGCAAACGGAACAATAGACCGATGGGATCGGCAGGAAGTAACAGAAGCAACGAATCCTAAATATCAGTACGAATTGCAATACAAGCGAGACTTTGAAGATGATAAAGACCACAGTTTACTCATTAGTGCGATTGGTAATCTATTTGCCAAAGATCAATCTTCTGAATTTTTTAATGAGACCATAGCCGGTAGTAATCGCAATTCAGAGCAGCAAACAGCAACAAATTTCGGGGAACTTCGCCAAACCTTTAAAGTAGATTATACCAAGCCCGTTTCGGACAAGTGGACGATTGAAACAGGGGCACAGTACGTATTACAAAACGTAGATAATGATTTTTCGGTAACCAATTTTATTAATAACGAATGGCAGGTGAATCCCAACCTAACCAATGTTTTTGAATTCAACCAAAATGTATTGGGGCTGTATGGAACTGCTTCTTATGAAGGAAATCAATGGGGCATTAAGCTAGGATTACGGGCGGAAAATACCGATATATCCACCTTATTGGTAACAACCGATGAAGGCAATACCCGCAACTTTACCGATTTTTTCCCCACTTTACACACCTCCTATAAAGTGACGGATCAGTTTTCCTTACAGGCGGGTTATTCTCGTAGAATTTATCGACCTAGAATGTGGAGTTTAAATCCATTTTTCAATATTAGAAATAACTTTAGTATTCGAACAGGCAATCCTAATTTATTACCAGAATACACCGACTCTTATGAGATCACCAGTATTTATATTTTAGGGGAAGTGTCTATGAATTTTGGGGTGTATCACCGTTATACGACAGATGTGGTAGAACGCATTGCCACCTTAGAGGATAATGTTAGTACCACTAAACCGTTTAATATTGGATCGAACCGTTCGACAGGAGTGGAGTTTAATTTTAAATACAGTCCGTCCAAGAAATGGTCGATGAACGGTGATTTTAATTATAATTATTTCAATAGAGAAGGTACTTTTGAAGCTACTTCCTTCGATTTTAATAATGACCAGTGGTCCTCTAAATTAACCAACAAAATTAAATTGCCCGCCCAATTTGAAATGGAGGTGACAGGACATTACCGATCAAAATTCCAAACCGTACAAAGCGAAATCTCTGGAAATGTTTTCGCGGATTTAGGAGTACGAAAAAAGATCGGTACGGGTAAAGCCGTCTTCAGCCTAAGTGTTAGAGATATATTTGCTTCTCGATTTAGAGAAAGCGAAACCAATCAAACTGGTTTCTATTTGTATAATTATTCTCGTCGTGGACGTTTCGTTACACTAGGGTTTAGCTATGGATTTGGCAAAGGAGAAGCGATGGAGTATGGTGGGCGGAAACACGGTGGTGGTGGCAGAAGAAGATAATATACTGAACACGGGATAAATATCCGATTATCCAATACTGTTTATTTGTTGAATTGTTGAACTGTTTATCCAAGTATAGTTTGTAAACGAATAAACAGTTAAACAAATAAACGATTCAAGCATTTTCGGTAATTTATCCCG
>CALJIQ010000455.1 GCA_937973995.1 uncultured Saprospiraceae bacterium | reverse complement strand
CATTCTGGGTTGGGAATTGCTCCGTACATGATGTCACCGTATTGCATACGGTGCTATGCATATTGAATCCCTTCGGGATTTTGAGATGTGGGGTATCAATAGATTTCCAAAATGCCCGTCATCTGTAGGTTTTTATAAAGATGTCAGCCACTTTGAAAGTGTCTGCCATCAAGAAACCCTTTCCTAATTAGCTGATTGTCAGTAACCACCTTTTTTAGCCTGACGGCTATGCGCTAAGACACCTCGCAATAGGGTTTTTAGATCGCTGTCTCCAAAGAACCAATTTGCCGAGCTTGCGAAACAAGCGAAAAATAAAATACAGAAGTTACTTTATTGAAAATACGTATATTATTGAGGTATGTGGATTGGTAACCCAAGGTAGGTTTTAGTGTTTCATAACCTATTTTGTAGTTATCCTCAGTATATATGTGTTTTTATTTAGGGGTATATACCCAGCGGAAAAGTGAAAAATGAGGAGTTAAGAGTGAAAAATACTCCTCACTCTTAACTCCTAATTCTTAACTCTTATTCTCCACTCAATTCAATCGTCACTTTTGCACCGCCCATTTGCGGCATGGTAGCAGTAGATTTAATCAATCCCTGTTTTTCCTTTTGGGTAGAGAACCAAAGCATGGTATCCCCTGGGGTATCCCCTAACTCTTTTATAGACGTTTTATACGTCTCAAAAGTTCCAGCAGGTACCTCCACGGACTCCATATCTACTACCTCTAACTCGTAGGATTTTACTTTTTGTGCTTGTACATCCAAGGTTCGATATACTGTTTTATAGCCTTTTGCTAAGGGTAATCTAGCCAAGGTTTCGTAGAGGGCAGGACCATCTGCAAAAATGGGTTGATCTAAAGCGACTTCCATATCTTGATCGTTGCCATTCATAGACATCTTTCCGACCACTTTCTCTGCTGTATGATCTAATTGAATGGTCACCGGTCCTTGCTCAATATTTCTTTTAAGCGGCATTAACGTCTTTTTCTCTAAAACATATACATCCTTCATCGCCCCCATAGGAGAGTTAGCCGTTTGCGTCACTACCCAATTGCCATCCTTTTCCTGAATGGATTGATTTAGGTCCATTGGAATTTCCTGCCCTTGCATATTGATGACCATTTTATAGGTGGTCTCCCCTGCTGTTAAGTCGTTAGCAGGTTGTGGTAAGGCACCTGCGAGTTTGGACGCATCTACTTTTTCGGGTAGTGTTACGGTATTGATATCAACTGTAATTTCTTCCAATCTCTTCGCAATGTCTGCTGGAATTTCAGCTTGATAGCGACCGCCCAAATGCTTCGCCAAAAACTTTTCTGTGGCTGCTAAAAACGCCATGTTATTTTCGGGTCGTCTAAATCCATGTCCCTCATCAGGGGCGCAAAGATATTCTACAGGCAGACCTAGTTCTCGCATCGCTACTACTATTTGATCGGACTCTGCTTTCTTCACACGAGGATCATTTGCGCCTTGTGCCACTAGTAGTGGAACACTAATTTTATTCGCACTAAATAAGGGAGACTGCGCCATCAATTGCGCCTTTCCTTCTTCCGTATTGGGATCGCCCATTCGCTCATGAAACATCTTTCGAATAGATTCCCAATACGGTGGAATCGACTCCAATAAAGTAATCAAATTAGATGGACCTACGATGGATACTCCTGCGGCATATACGTCAGGTGTAAAGGTTAAGCCAGCAAGCGTGGCATAGCCGCCATAGGAACCACCCATGATGCCCACTTTGTCCCCATCTACAATTCCTTGACTCACTAAATGCTTTACCCCATAGGTTAGATCATCTTGCATCTTCTGTCCCCATTCTTTATTACCTGCATTTAGGAATTTCTTACCATAACCTGTTGATCCTCTGAAATTTACAGCTAAAACCGCATAGCCTCTATTCGCCAAAAATTGGGCATAAGAATTATAGCCCCAATAATCTCTGGCCCAAGGACCACCATGTGGAAAAACGATTAAGGGCAAGTTTTTACCCTCCACACCCTTCGGCAAAGTCAAGTAGGCAGGTATCTCTAAACCATCCGAAGAAGGATAAGAAATTGGCTGCATCTGTGCCAAACTTTCCACTGGTAATTTTGGTCTTGGACGGTATTGAAAAGTTAGCGTCTTTGCATCCCTATCGTACAAATAAGTTGCACCAGGATCGGTATCACTATTGGCATAGATCAACCATTTTCTTTCATCTGTAGTCGAGGAACCTAGATTAATTTCAGCTCCTGGTAATTGCTCTTTTAGCCAGTTATATTCTGCCTCCCATTCTTTATTTCTAAAATAAATTGCTGTCTTGTCATCTGTATAAGAAGTACCTATTAATTCTTTGGTTAAATCAGAAATGATCGCCCCTCCAAAATCTACCTTATTATTAGGGTCTTTTTCTACTAACTCCGTTTGTCCAGTTGCAGGATCTAACAACATTAATTGCGTTAAATCTGCACTTCCTAGATTAGAAATCAAATAGGCTTTCTCATTGCCTTTTTGAAAACCACTAATCCCGCAAGTCTCTAATACCGAACAGCTATAGACCTTTTTGAAATTCTTCCCATCTATTGCTAATATTTCTGTACCACCGTCTGCATCCGTTCTGGAGGCCATTCTCAATTGGTCTTTATTATCAAAAATCCAACTGGTTACCTGGTCATTATTTTCTCGAATTAGTTCTCTTTCTCCTGTGGAGATTTTCACTTTGTATAGATCATGCCATGCGGCATCTCGGTCATTTAAACCCACATAAATAATATCTGAATCGCTTTTAGGAACACTGTAAATAAATGCTCGAACGCCATCCACATTGGTCAAATTAGTCGCCTCTGGCACCTTTGCATCTGCTGCTGGTTGGGCAAAGGGATCGAGTGCATAGACATGATAGTTTTCATCTCCTCCCTTGTCTTGCACATACAATAAATACTTGCTGTCATTACTCCAAAAATAACCGGGGATGGGTCTTTCTTTGGAAGCGGTAATCGGTTTGGCATTTTCAAAAGGCTCATCTGCTTTTTTGATCCAAATATTGCGCACCTCTTCCAATGGTTTCATAAAGGACATCCATTGCCCATCTGGAGAAAGTTGTGCGCCTGAAATCTCAGGATTGCCAAACAAAATTTCCCGATCAATTAGGGGTGGTAATTCCATCGTCTTAGTTGTTGGGGAAGTAGCGGTTGTTGCTTCTTTTGTCGGAATAATTTCTTTGGTTGTGGAACACGCTGCTAAACAGCAAAGTGTTAGTACTAATAGCCAACTGTTTTTCATAGAACTGTTTTTGGTTATAAATTTAGTAACTGATCGATGTACCTCCTTCATAAAATAGGGTCATACAGGAAAACTCATGGTGTGAGTCATTTAGAAAGAAGTAATAAATATTAGCCGATCAAGTTAAAATGACTTAGTTAATTGTTAGTACAAGGTAGGCATTTATAGATGAATAAAGGAAAGGTATTAGACAAATGTGGTATTTATAACGACTTTAGATGGAAGGAGGTAATCATTTTTATTTTATTTTTTTTCGGACGGTGCTAAATAACTGGCATTTTTTGAAATGCCTGTTATCTTTCCAATTCCACCCGTTCCTCCCCACAATAAATATTAAACCGATCTGCTTTAATAAATCCAATTAAGGTAATCCCATTCGCCTCTGCTAATTCAATCGCTAGATTAGAAGGGGCACCCACCGCAGCAATGATCGGGATGCCAGCCATACTCGCCTTTTGTACTAACTCGAAGCTAATGCGACCACTCAGCAACAGGATGTGTTGGCGCAAAGGGATGCTATTTTGTAACAGTGCCCACCCAATCAATTTATCCAGAGCATTGTGCCGACCAATATCTTCTTGAAAGGCTAATAAAGCACCCGTAGGTTGGAATAAGGCGGCGGCATGCATGCCTCCTGTTTGAGTGAAACTGGTTTGTATTTCTAATAATTGGGTCGGTAACTGAGTCAATACAGAAGACGCCACCTTTGGCAACAAAGGGAGGGGATGATGACAGCTAATTTTCTCTATACTTTCCAAAGAAGGTTTACCACAAATACCGCAACTCGCATGGGTAATCGTTGGGCGTTCGGAAAAAGGAATGGAGGCTTTTGTAATTTGTGCATCTAACTCAATATGAACGGTATTTTCTAACTGTTGCCAAGCGATGACATCCTCTTTTTTACCAATAATTCCTTCTGTAAACAGATAGCCATATCCCAAGGCTTGGTCCGCCCCTGGCGTACGCATCGTAATCGCTAAAGGCAAGGTCTCTTTTTTGTTAGCTTCTAGAAAAGAGAGCTTTATTTCAAAAGGTGCTTCTATCGCAACTGCATCTAGTTCGGTAGTGGAGATGCCTACCTGCACCTTTACAATTTTTCTTTTATAGATGGGCGTATTCGGAGAATGTACTCCCATTTAATTTTGCTTTTGGAGGGCGGCTACCAATTGGAATAAATGCCCTTCTTTGGAAATCCAACAACCGCTTTCTAATAAATCGAATATTTCTTGTTCCCGCTCCTTTTGATAGGTCTTCGTGGAGTTATACATGTGTATATGTGCAGCATGTGTATGAACCAATTCAGGTAAATCCGTTAGTAAATTCAATTGTAGTAAGTCAATACCCGTACTTTTTGCAATGGACAATCCGACTAATTGAATCTCTGTTTCCCTACAGAAAAAGAGTTTGCAATCAAGAGAATTAACAAATTCTAGATATTGGACTTGAGGCAAGGTCTTATTCCACACAATATCACTATACATATCCAGTAGGCTTTCCACCTTTTCGGTATCTTCTTTTTTCAGTTTCACCCAATCATCCGCTGTAATATGATTACTTGCCAAAAAGTGCACAAAATCTTTTTCTAGGGTTTTTAATTCCGCTAAATCTAAGCGTCTATATTTCATATTATTAAAATTATGCTCAATATTGTGTTGAAATGAGTAAAGGAGAATAGGAATAAATGTATAAATAGGCGCTACATTTTCAAACAGTTGTCGTCTTATTCATAGACCACTCCCTATTTACTCATTCAAACATCTATTCATTTAGTAACGACAAAACAATAACTCCAATATTTGGACGGTCTCTTTTGCTCTCATTTTCCATTAAAAATTATTTCCGTAGCCCTGCTATACAAAGAATTTTTAATAAAAACTGAGAACAAAATAGTCTCGACCAATTTGATGATTTTATTATTTCGTCGTTACTTACTCATTTTTCCATGTCAGTTACACTAGCACTAGTCATCATCACTTCTTTAATCTCTTACCAAGCTTTTACCAATCCAGCGATGAAGGCAAAGTTACTACATCGTCCAGTAGAAGAACACCGTGATAAGGAATATTATCGCTTATTGACCCACGGTTTTATCCATGCAGATTGGACGCACTTGCTTATAAATATGTATGTGTTATATATGTTCGGAGAAATGGTGGAACGGTACTTTGTACACAGTATGGGCGGTATGAAGGGGCGAACCGCTTATTTAGTGATGTACTTGGCGACCATCGTAGCGGCTTCGCTGTACACACATTTTAAACATAAAAACAACCCTTATTATGCGGCATTAGGAGCTTCTGGGGCTACTTCTGGGATCATGTTTGCTTTTGCGTTATTTGATCCTTGGTCTATCTTACTATTATTCTTTATTATTCCTTGTCCTGCGATTATTGCTGCCGTTTTATATTTAGTCTATTCCTCTTGGGCTAGTAAAAACTCTAGGGATAATATTGGTCATGATGCCCACTTTTGGGGAGCAGTATTTGGCTTTATCTTTACGATTGCCCTCAATCCACCTTTCTTTTCTCAGTTTGTAGATCGTTTGGTGAATGGGATGCCTTTTTGATATTGGGTGTATTCGAGAAATAGATTTCAAAAGTTTTAAAAACTTTTGTAATCTTCATCTTAATAGAACCAGCCAATAAATTTAGCGGTTACGTAGAATTTAAACAAATCCAATGCAAAAAAATCCATGGAAAACCCTTTCCAAAAAGGAAGTATATAGCAATCCTTGGATTTCGGTATCCCATAGAGAAGTCTTGAATCCAGGAGGAGGAGAGGGGATTTATGGGGTCGTAGAATTTCAAAACATAGCGGTAGGAATCGTCCCAATAGATGAAGAAAGAAATACCTGGCTAGTAGGTCAATATAGATACACCATTGACCAATATTCTTGGGAAATACCCGAAGGCGGTTGTCCACTAGGTACCGACCCATTAGCGTCGGCGAAAAGAGAACTAAAGGAAGAGACAGGCTTAGTCGCCCAATCGTGGCAACCCCTTTTAGAAATGCATACTTCTAACTCTGTTACTGATGAATATGGAATTGTTTATATAGCTAAAGAAGTACATCAAGAGCTCGCCGAACCAGAAGAGACAGAAGAATTGCTAATAAAAAAATTACCCTTCAATTCAGTATATAAAATGGTAATGGAGGGGAAAATTACAGACTCCTTATCAATAGCTGCCATATTGAAAACACAGCTATGGATACAATCAGGTAAAATATAAGTTTTAGGAAAGTAGTGCTACGTTTCAAAATTTTGATTAGTAATTGCTCGCCGCCTTTGGCGTCTCGCAAATAGGGGTTCTTAAGAGGCAGACCAGAATTAATGATTAATCTTTTTTGGTCAACCTATTTTAGTAGTGGGACAAAAATGAATGTCCCTTAGGTAATGACACCAACTCAAAGGTCAAAGGTATTTTACCTCACATGCTGCAAACGGCTCATCATCGAGCCATCTACCTCGATCGTTATACCAATACCCCCTTATCCAACTTAGCCCGTTGATTCTTAATATCATCTGACCGCAGGTAGGTATTAAAGTCTTTCAAGCTATCAATCATTCCACCTGGCAAAAACTCAATAATTCGATTGGCTACGGTTTGAATAATTTGATGATCGTGTGTGGTGAAGATCATATTTCCTGGGAACTCTTTCATTCCGTTATTCAAAGCAGTAATAGATTCTAGGTCTAAGTGATTGGTCGGTTCATCCAGTAATAAAAAATTAGGATGTGCCAACATAATTTTGGACAACATACAACGCACCTTCTCCCCTCCTGATAAGACACTAGATTTTTTATAAATCTCTTCTCCAGAGAAAAACATTCTTCCCAAAAAGCCTCTAATAAATTGCTCGTCTTTATTGGTAGAGAATTGTCTTAACCAATCTAGTAATTCTAAATCATTATGTTCAGAAAAATATTCCTCATTCTCGTTGGGTAGGTAAGCAGAAGTAATCGTTTGCCCCCACTCGATCGTACCAGAAGTAGGTGCTACTTCTCCCGCTAATATTTGATAGAAAGTCGTTAACACACCAGAGTCTCTTCCCAATAAGGCAATCTTTTCGCCCCGATTCATGGTGAAGTTGATATTATTGAAAAGGGTTTGCCCATTTTCATTTACATACCCAAGTCCCTCTACTTTTAAGATCTGATCGCCTACCTCTCTTTCTGGTTTGAAATTAATATATGGATACTTTCTACTGGAAGGTTTAATTTCTTCTAAGTTCAGTTTTTCTAAGGCCTTCTTTCGAGAAGTTGCCTGTCTAGACTTAGAGGCATTGGCACTAAAGCGTTGGATAAATTCCATCATCTCTTTCCGCTTTTGCTCTACCTTCTTATTTTTATTCGCCATCTGCTGCGCCATTAATTGGCTCGACTCATACCAGAAAGTATAATTACCTGTATATACCTTTACTTTTTTGAAGTCAATATCTACGATATGCGTACACACCATATCCAAGAAATAACGATCGTGAGAAATCACAATCACCATATTCGGAAAATCCGCCAAAAAGTCTGCTAACCAAGTAGCCGTCTCCGCATCCAAGTCGTTCGTAGGCTCATCCAATAATAAAATGTCTGGATTGCCAAATAATGCTTGGGCCAATAAGACCTTTACCTTATCTCCACCCGACAACTCTTTCATCGTCAAATAATGCAAATCCTCCTTAATGCCCATATTACTCAGTAGCACTGCCGCATCTGTTTCCGCATTCCAACCCCCCATTTCTCCATACTTCGTCTCCAAATCCGCTGCTCGCAATCCATCTGCATCCGTCGCATCTGGGTTCATATAAATGGCATCCTTCTCCACCATAATATCATACATCTCCTTGTGCCCCATCATCACCGTATTCAATACCACCTCTTCCTCATATTCAAAGTGATTCTGCTTCAATACAGCTACCCGTTGTCCTTTTTCTATCGTTACCGCCCCAGAAGTTGGGTCTTGCTCGCCCGTTAATATCTTCATAAAGGTGGACTTCCCTGCGCCATTTGCGCCGATCACTCCATAGCAATTCCCTTGATTGAATTTCACATTCACCTCATCAAACAACACTCGTTTCCCGAATTGTAGCCCTAAATCGCTTACTGTAATCATTAATTAGTGTTTGGTGGCTGGTGAATAGTGATTGGTGACTAGCCCAGACACACTATGATTCAAAAAAGGCGCAAAGGTAGGGGTTTAGAGAGGATTTAGCTAGTGTATAGGGGAATGATAACAATTATTTAATGTGGGAAGTAGCATTAATATCTATTCTAAAAATAATTTAGAGTTTTGACAACTTCACTTTTTTTGCTCGACGGCTAGTCGCCGTCTCGCAAAAGGGGTTCTTTTGAGGCAGAAATTTTTCAAATTGGCTTTG
>CALJIQ010000454.1 GCA_937973995.1 uncultured Saprospiraceae bacterium | reverse complement strand
CTCAGTGCACAAGTTAGCCGAGAAAAGCAAGAAACTGGATTTATTGATTCTCTCCTGACTTTCCACCTTGTCTCCGTCAACCATTCACATGAAATAATCACACCTCCTACTAATGGTGAAATTGTATCCGTCGAATTGATTGATGCCTCTAGTTACCTTTATGAAGTAAAATATCAACCTTTCCCTAGTTTTGTTGGATATGATAATATTGTTTTCAAACATTGGGCAACTGTTCCACCAAATGTAGCGGTGGGATTTGTTCATACGGATATTCAATTGAAAATTGTTCCTTCCCTAGTTGAGGCAAAACACGATTATGGAGTAATAGAAGAAGGAGAGACATTGACCATAGAGGTTGTTAGTAATGACTCTGTTTCTCATGGCGATTTATATTTAAATCCAGTTTTCCCTGTAGTCAATCATGGTAAAGCCTCTTTAAGCGATCAGTCTGGTTTTGTAGATTTTAAGCCAGAGTCTGGTTTTACTGGTTTAGCAGACTTTAACTATATAGCTTGTGATGAATTAGGTACTTGTGCAACAGGTGCTGCTTCTGTTTATGTAAACCCGAAAGGAAAGATATATAATGATGAAATACGCCTAGGTACTGGTCAAAATACTAAGAAATCTATTCCGATGCCTTTCATGGTAACGGCAACGGATTTACCCAATAAAGTAAAAATAGAAGTCTCTCGGTATGCCGTAGTTTACGAGCCTGAATTTGACCAAGCAGGGCAAGAGCGTTTTACGGTTTTTGGAGAAGGAGGACATCAACGTACCATTGTGATGGACATCATTGAGCGTCCAGTTAGTGAGCAAAGTTTGGCAGCAGACGACGTTAATTATGCTTTACTGGGAGAAACAATCCAAGTAGATGTACTGACAAATGACCTCATGGAAACTACTCGTAGAGTAGATTTTTTCCCACTAAATGGAGGGACGATAGAAAAAATTTCTAAAGGGGTATTTAAATTTGTACCAAATAGAGGCTTTAGCGGGGTGGCAAGAATTGCTTATAGAGCGCTTGATGCACACTTTAACCCGCATTGGGCATATGCGTATATCGTATATAACCGTCATAACTTTGGACCTAATGATAAAGATTATGCCTACGAATTCTTTGTAGAACCTGGACAAGCTAAAGCAATTGACTATAATGCGCCTATTAGCAATTATCAGTTATTGCCCGATGATAACTCAAGTGCTTATGGAGAATTGGAAGCCCAATCCAAAGGATCATTGATGTACTATGCACCTGAAGAAGTATTCGAAGATGAATTTGAAATCCTATACTGTGCTCCTGCTAATGCACATCCAGAGGATTGTCAAAAAGTAAAAATAACCATGCATGTAAGAGAAGGCAGCAGTGTAAACGGTTGTTCCAATGATTGTGTGTTGCCTGGAGATTTAAATGCAGATGGTATAGTAAATAGTTTAGACTTATTGCCGCTAGGTTTACAAATAGGTGAGATAGGACCTGAAAGAACCAATAAATCTACTCAGTTTACGCCTCAAATTGCGGCAGATTGGAATATGACCTTAATTGACGGTTCTACCAATCTAAAGCACCATGATGCAAATGGAGATGGCGTATTAACAGAAAGAGATGTGCAGGCAATCGTTGCTAACTATGGTCAAGTCAATCACTTGATTCCTTTTAGCCCTCCTGCCTTAGCGAAAGGTATCTCTATCAGTGCTACGAGGGTAACACCTAGTCTAGAAGAAGTACCATTGGGCGAGCCAATTCCAGCAGGTACTTTAATTGAGCTAGAAATAGCGATAGGAGAAGAAGAAGCTCAAGAGTTAGACTTATACGGTTTTACTTTTCCTTTTAAAATGAGTGGAAAATCTTGGATAGATCCTGCTAGTTTTAAGGTGACTTTCCATGATGATAGTTGGGCAGCTTTAAATTCCCCTACCCTTACCTTACAAAAAGAAGTACCTAGTACCAATGCCGATCAAATTAGTTTGGACTTGGCTTTTACTAGAACTAGTAAAACGGCTGTTAGTGGGCTGGGTAAATTGGCAACTGTTGGATTTATCATTGTGGAAGATAATATAGATGGAATCCGTCCTCAAAGTGATCAAATAGACTTTAACATAGAAATTGGAGAATCCTACTCCATCAACCAAGATGGTCAGTACTTTGAATACGAAGGCACAGGTCTTACGGTTCCTGTAAGCATTAGTCAAACGACTAGTGTAGAAACCTTACCACCTTCTGCGATAGCCTTGTATCCAAATCCAGCGAATGACCAACTAACAGTACAATTAGAAGAGACAACGAACGTTATAACAGACATAACGGTGTATAATATGGCAGGCGCCAATGTGTATCGAGCTACCAATTTACATACAGTTGCTCAACAAGTACCGGTAGGGCAGTTACCAGAAGGTTTATACATCGCACAGTTGATGACAGAAGAAGGGATGGTGGCTAAGAAATTTCAAGTAATACGATAAAATAAATTGAGAATTGAGGGTTTGGCAAGTGTTGACGCATAAGTTAACTAGCAAAACGCTCAATTATTAATGCTCCATTCTCAATCAATTAAGATATATATTCATGGTCTTGATAAATCCGGGCAGCATCTTGTATGTTTGCCCGAATTTTTTTTTGGCT
>CALJIQ010000453.1 GCA_937973995.1 uncultured Saprospiraceae bacterium | reverse complement strand
TAAAAATTTGGCATATCTATATTTTGCTAAAAATCAAAACTTTACAAAAAAACATTTAATGTAATTATTTCGATATTTCATTAAAACAGACTTTTTAGACTGGACTCAACAATGAGTCAATGGGACAATAGAACAATGAGTCAATCCTAAACTGTCTCAACAGCTTTCACATCAAAACTAGCCAACTCAACAAACTGCTGCAATCGTTCATTCACCATCTCCTCATTTAGGGTTCGCAATTTGCCAATACTGAAGTCCTCTACGCAGAAAGAAGCCATGGCGGAACCATAGATGATGGCTCTTTTTAAGTTTTCAAAAGAAATATCATCGGTCATCGCCAAATAGCCAGCAAAGCCACCTGCGAAGGTGTCTCCTGCACCGGTTGGATCAAAAACTTCTGCTAATGGAAGGGCAGGAGCGGAAAATATTTTATCCTCATGGAATAATAAAGCACCATGCTCTCCTTTTTTCACGATTAAATACGTAGGCCCCATCTCTAAAATTTTGTTGGCAGCTTTTACCAAAGAATATTCTCCAGATAGCTGTCGTGCTTCTTCATCGTTGATGGTCAACACATCTATTTTGCCAATTACTTTTTTCAAACTATCCATTGCCACGTCCATCCAGAAGTTCATCGTGTCCAAGATGATGAGCTTAGGTCGCTTTTCCATTTGCTCGATTACCTTCATCTGTACCTCTGGTTGTAAGTTCCCAAGCATCACATAATCCGCATCTTTATAGTGAGAAGGCAGCACAGGATCGAATTCCGCTAATACATTTAACTCCGTAATCAGCGTATCCCTAGCATTCATATTATCGTGGTACTTCCCTGACCAGTAAAAAGATTTTTTATCTTTTTTAATATCCAAACCCGCTAAGTCAATCCCTCTAGACACCATATAGGCTAATTCTTCTTGTGGGAAGTCCCCGCCAATAATGGATACCAATTCTACACCATCCGTAAAATGCGAGGCCGCAATACTACCATACAAAGCAGCTCCACCTACCACTCGATCCGCTTTCCCATAAGGAGTTTCAATTGAGTCAAAAGCTACTGTACCAACGATAATTAAACTCATGATTATTTTTTAAGGGGACAAAAGTAGAAGTGCTTAAATCCTTCCAATAGTCCATTAGTTATGTTAGCTTTTTGATCTATTCTGTGAAATATGACTTATAGCAAATCAGGTTGGCGTCGAGCCAACCTGATTTGCACAAGGTTTTCTAAAGGGAGAAGGGAGGCTATGCCTCCCTTCTCCCTTTAGAAAACCTTGTTTCCCTGAAGTGGACTCGATGTCCACTTCAGGGAAGAAATCACGAGATTTATCAAAGAACCGTTATTTTATGTGCTAAGTAACGATGTTCAAATTATTTTTTTATCGTTACTAATTAGGAAACTTTTATTCCATGAGTATAGTTATACTAATCGTCCTATAAAAGGTTAGGATGAATGGCTGAAAAATTATTGTAATTTTCATAGAAAGATTGCATCTTTTTACCGAAAAATATAACTTTGCAGCCGCTTCTAAAGAAATGCAAAGATAATATCTTTACTTTCTTTAAGAAATAAGCCTCCTTAGCTCAGCTGGTTAGAGCGGTTGACTGTTAATCAATAGGTCCAAGGTTCAAGTCCTTGAGGAGGCGCACCATAGGACTTTTCAGATTCATTTTCTGGAAAGTCCTTTCTTATTTTCGGTAACTCATTGGTTTTCAGAGTGAAAAGGTCAAGTAAAGGACTAGGTTTATTGGTTCGATATTTTTTATTCTCAAAAACCAATTTTTCAGGGAATATTGAACCAATGATTTTTTGCTTTACCTCCAATTCTGCTTCCTTATAGTAGTGGTCTAAGTTTGTTAATAAAGAAAACCCGAACTCCATATATTTACTATAATTGCTTTTTTGGAATTGCAACTGAGAGTGCTTTAACTGTAAAACAGATAAACGATCTTCATATCGTTGCTTCGTCTTTTTGTATTCATGCTCTATAATCCCTCCATCTACATACATATCTGTAAGATTATTTAAACGCATTTCTAGTGCCTTTATCTGCTTATCCATACTATCTAATTCTCTTTGTCGCTTACCGTCATCCTTTTTAAATAAATCCTTCATTATCTCAAAATAAAGTAGAGCAATTTCATCAGGGATTTTAAAAGATTTTAAAAACTCTATAAAAAGTTCGTTGGCTTCATCTGCTCTAAATCTTGTATGACCATTCTTTTGACAATGGTAATAGTAATAACCACCACCATTACCTTTAGATTTACTCCCTGTCAATTTTCCACCACAAACAGGACACTTTAAAAAAAAACTTAAAGGCAAATTAGCATTACTTGAGGTAAAGGAGTACATGGTCTAAGAAGATATATAGCTTACGGTGTCATTTCCTATAACCTGCATCGAATGGGCAAAGTTCTAATTGCCTTGGATAGGCAAAGAGCAAAGCAGGAAAAAGAACAGCGATTAAAGGTATTGAGCAACGCAGCATAAAACTGTTCAGAAAAGAAGAGAGCAGGAGCGAGAGTAACTGAAAAGAAATGGATAGGTATGTCCAAAAATGAAAATTTTGAGGCTTTTACAATGACATAACTCCTACAAGGAATGAGAGCGGCAAAAAATAATCCCTGAAACAATCAAATGAAATATTTAAAAATATTATACTTTTTGAAAATGTCGGAAAATTATAGTTTTCGGACAGATACTAAATAACATACTAGAAAAAATTTAATCTTCTAAAGAATCCTTTAGACCCTCTACTTTTATTGTTGTATAAATACTGTCAGAGGGAAGATCAAAATCATCTACTTCTTTTATTGCAAATTTTTTTAAAACTGATTTTCGTAACGATTCTGCAAAATTTTTAATCCACTTATTTCCTTTATTTCTATTGATAAAATCTCCATTATTATCTTTAAAATGAAGCTCGAAATGCCAAAAATTACACAGGATGGGTTTATGATGAAAAGATGCTGTACTTTGAAATTCTGATTCTTTGTTATCTACAGTCCTTTTGAAAGGAAATTCTTTCCCATGAAAACTACTCAATTTAATAAAAAAACCGCCTCTTTGAGGTGCGGTTGTAAAATCGCTAGTATTGATTTTTAGTGGAGATTCACCTTCTTCCCAATTTGCTTCAAGTTTTTTTGTTGTGACTCTTAGATAAATATCGTCATAAATAAATATTCCGAACAAATTACAGGATAGTCCAAAGAAATCTCTTCTAATTTCATAGGGCATAGCTACATCTACCTTTAGTTTATCTAGTGAATCCCATATATCTTGACTATTTGTATGCCTTAATAGATAGGAGTTTTCGGATAACTCACTAACATTTATATACGTGTAATTTGACTTAGGGAGTAACCTTTCAGGGTAGGACATTAATTAAGCTGGGATAAGTTGTTTTTTATTAGAGTTTTCTTCAATTAATTTATTGACCTTAGAACTAACTGTATTGAGTGGATGAAATCCTGTATCAATCATGTCATCGCCATTATATATCGAAAAAAAGGTATTTCTTTCTTCCTTGTTAAAATATAATTCTATATGAATTTCAGTATCAAGTTCATCTAAAAGACTAGTGATAAATATGGTATTGCTATTTGTAAATTCAACTCCTATCCTATGTTGTTCCTCTAGATGAAAAATTATTTCAAGCGCATTCTTATACATTTCTAATGCGATAGGTTCAATAACATCGTCTAATTTTAATTTGGCTTTATTCTCTTCAAATAAACTTAATAAACTAATCTTTTCGATGTGTTGACTGTAGTTATATTTAATAATTGTTTGATTGGGTTCGTTCATCGGCACAACTGAGTAAGTAGCAAGAATCATAGCACTTTGAGTCAAGTCTGGGATATTCATAACTATTTATATTGTGGATTATAACTATCTAAAAAATCTTTTTTAATTATTTTGTTAACGAAATAATCTTTTTCTACAGTATGGCATTTATCAATATATGCAAGTAATCTTTCTAAATCATAATCAATAATACTATTAAAAGAGCAATCAATATCAACAATTGATCCTTTTTTATTATTCTCCAATACATTATTTTGGATATTGACTCTACAAATAATATCATCTTCTACTAGAAAACTAGAGGTAATTTGATTTGTAATGGGAGGGGGAGTATCAAAGTCATAGTGCAGGTTTAAGTTAGTATGCTCTGTTATATTTGTAATGTCTTCAAAAAAATTGATATAACGAAGTCCTATACGAGTTAATTTATCGAAGATTTCAAGATCATCAATTTTAGTGTAAACATCTTTTATTCTAGAAAAGGTGTTGTCCCATCCTAGATAATCTTTAATTGAAGCAAAAGATATAATATTAGAACCAATATTAACTGCAAAAGATTCATCTAATAGAGCGTACTTAGGATAAACCTTATTTATCTTATTCTCCTTGTGTCTTTGAAGAGTTGGATATTGGTCTTTAATATTATTATAAATCATGCCCAAAAAAACATCTACAGGTACTTTAGATGAAAATTTTATCTCTACTACCGAAAAACTGATTGGATCAGGTGTTAATTTTATTAAATTGGACATTACTTTTATCTATTAAATTCAAAAATAGTGCAATTATTCAAGAATACGATCTTTGTAATTAGATATTTATTCTTTTAATTCAAGTCTGCTCATTTTTTATTGCCCGCCAATCCTAGGATCATTTGGAATTTAAAGGATGGGAATAACCAAGAAAGGGATTATAAAGTCTTTAATATTCCTTTTTTACTTGTACCCGATGAAGTACTCAACAAAGTACGCATTTTAAAGTATCGCTATCTCCGGAATAACACCCTATTTCCGACAGAGATTGATCAGTACGATAGCTATGTACTAAGAGAAACCTTACACAATTATATCGCCCACCAAGATTACGTGTTTTTCATGGGTGATTTATAATAAATTCAATTCCTGCTAGATTCTAGACGCTCAGAAACTTTACCACAACTTCTTCATAGTAGAAGTACTCAACCTATCTCTCTCTACCACTTCCTCTTTTCCCCCTCAATCCGTAGTTTTGCAAAAAAAATCCAACAAGAGTAAACTACCACACTAAAAATGACAAATCTAACATTAGAAAATTTTGAGGCACAGTTACCCGCATCCCTAAGTATTTCAGGAAGACGACTACAGGAACAAGGTGGAGTGGTAAGTATTGAAGAAATAAATGAGGATCATTTTGAAGCTTGTGTAATGATAAAATGGGAAGAATATTTTCTAGATATTTTCCTAGACGAAGATCATATCGAAGAGTGGGGTTGTGAATGCAGTTCAATGGAAAAAATATGTCCCCATGTAGTTGCTGCGTTGTTTGAATTAAAAAAAACAATTTCTAGGGTTATGCCAAAAAAAGAAACTAAACAAAAAGAAGTATCTATTGAGAAATTACAGATGCTATACAGCCAACTAGCCCCCACGCCAAAACGGCTAGTCAAACTGGTAGCATTAAATTGGGAAGGTATGGGGAAGACGGGCTTGATGAAGAAGTTTAATAAAATGAAGTTGAAGCATGAAGGTAGAAATCTGGGGCAGCAGGATTTGAAACCTATATTAGAGGGCTTAGTAAAGGCACAAATTTTTCAACGAGACTATGAAAACAAATATACTTGCCCTCCTCACTTTGCGGACCACCTATGCAATGCTCATTTTTCATCGGACTCAGATTTTTCTGTTATAGCCACTCATTTATTTAGTGGTTCAGATGCAGGATATGCTTATTACTCTTGGCAGGAACGTAATAATCCTGATACATTATTTAAGAAAATGCGTCTGGCTAGGTATTTGGGGAAAACTTCACAATTCAAGACCTACTTCTACAATATCGTTCAACATTACAGGAGTAATTATTCGCAAGAAGAGCTTTGTAATTATTGGTTACCAGAGAAGTTTGACCAAGCTGTTATTACAACTTTACCTGATGCTATTTTAGCTTTTTTACTGAATATAAAATTGGTCTTACAATTATTCGATTTACAGCTAAATCGCGACTATTTTGATTATGCAGTAGAAGTACTTCCAAACATAAAAGGAACAGATAAAGATGATCTTGCTGCTACTTTAATTAAACTCTTTTTCTACAGAGGCGAGTGGCAACAAGCGGAGAACATTTTTCAATATCTCAATAGTCCCTATTCTAAGAATGCCATGATGGGGATTCAATTATTTGCGAAAGGTAAAACGGAAGAAGCTTTGGCAGCTTTTGATGTAAGTACTAAACTGCTCCGAAAAAAAATGGGCAGTAACAATAATTACCTGCACAATACGGAGGGGATTTTCCATGTTTTGACGCGATTGAAATTACAAAATGAAACGGTCAATCGAAAGATAGATAGTCACCTAAAGTGGATAGATAAAAATCCTAGTTATCATAGCAGCGTATTTGAAAATTTGAAAGCAGTTCGGTACTATCTAACAAATGATAAACGACAAGCAACCGTACTTCTTAGAAAGAATAAAAGTAATAGCCCTCTATTTACTTTCTTTGAATTGTTCTGTACTTATTGGGTGGATGAAGACCAAGTGGAGGAAGTATGGGTAAAAAGTCTATTACAAGCATTGGAAAAAAACGGCTATCATTGGTTGGCAACGGAAATGAAAGCCTTGCATCATGCAATTGCTCCTTTAAAGGGAAAGGCCTTAGCAAAGTTAGAGCAGCAACAACAAGAGCTAGGCATTGATCCCTTCATTACTACTGTACCCAAAATAGAAGATTGGGAAATTGCCATCAAAGTATTATTAGGATTGGGAAATACTGTCACTCAATCTGCTCAAAAAGATAGCCGCTTGATTTGGTTGGTGGATTTTCAAAGAAAAGCTGTTCAGCCCAAAGTACAAACACATGGAAAGAAAGGTTGGACAAAGGGTAGAGTCATTTCTTATAATCGCTTAAATCGAAAAGAAGTTCCTTGTCTCACGGCACAGGACGAGCGGTTGATTAGTTCCATTAGCTATGGATATGGGACTTCTATTGACCTAGATTATGCTGCCGAATGGAAACAGTTAGTGGGGCATCCGCTTTTATTTTTAATGAAATCACCTACGGTTGCGGTTCAGTTGATAGAACAAGAACCTCGGTTGGTTGCTAGAGCAGAAAAAGATGGTTTTCGATTGTCTTTTTCACATGAGGTAACGGAAAGTACAGGTTTTCAATTAATCAAAGAGTCTCCCACTCGTTATGTATTTATTGAAGTATCAGAACGGATTGCCCAAATCGCTAGAGCCTTTAATGGGAAAACACTAAGAGTGCCACAAAAAGGAAATGAATTGTTAAAAGAAGCGATCACCGGATTGGCAGGTGTAGTTGAGGTAGAATCTGCTTTTGAAGAAGAAAATCTTCCTACCATAGAGGCGGATGCTAGGGCATGTGTGCATCTATTACCCGTAGGAGATGGCTTCCATTTGGAAGTGTATGCAAAACCCTTTGGAGATATGCCGCCTTATGTGAAAATAGGAGCAGGCGAACCGACGCTCATTGCCTCTGTCGAAGGGGTAAGAACGGCTACTAATCGAAATTTGAAAGAAGAAAAAAATAACCTGAAAATACTTCGGAATAAAGTACCTATCTTAAAAGAGACCCGCCCCAATAATGGAATTTGGGAATTAGAAGACACCGAGCAATGCTTAGAATTGTTGGTGCAATTAGCCCCTCTTTTAGAGGAGAAGTCCATTATACTAGAGTGGCCCAAAGGAGAAAAATTTCGGATTACCAGTATTGTTGGTTTCGATCAATTTCGAATGGAGATCAACGAAAAAAATAATTGGTTTGAAGTAAGTGGACAATTGGCGGTAGATGAAGAGAAAGTTTTGACGATGCAGGAGTTATTAGAATTGAGCAATCAAAAAAGCCAGTTTGTAGAGTTGAGTAGTGGAAAATTTTTAGCCTTAACAGAAGAATTTAGAAAGCGGTTAAAAGAAATAAATGGATTGGTAGCAGCGCAAAAAAATGGAACGCTCCAACTACATCCTTTGGCTGCACCTGCCATTCAAAACTTTACAGACTCCGTACAGTTTTTAGAGGCGGATAAAAAATTTAAGGATAGTCAAGACCGATTGAAAGCTGCCTTTAAAAAGAAATTTAAGGTATCCAAAAAATTTGAAGCTACTCTTCGCCCTTATCAAAAAGAGGGGTATGAATGGTTACAACGTTGTGCAACTTGGGGCGTAGGTGCTTGCCTAGCGGATGATATGGGGTTAGGTAAAACCATCCAAGCTCTTGCGTTATTAGTGGACAGGGCTAAGTTGGGGCCTGCGGTAGTCATTGCCCCTGCGAGTGTTTGCAGGAATTGGTTGGCAGAAACCAAAAAGTTTGCCCCCACCTTAACCCCTAAATTATTTGGAGAAGGGGATCGAGAACAAATGGTTAAGAAAGCAAAAAAAGGAGATGTATTGATTACCACTTATGATTTAATGACTAGGGAAGGCGACTTGTATAAAGAAAAAGAATTTGCGACCATTATACTCGATGAAGCGCAAGCGATTAAAAATAGAGCTACCAAACGCTCAGAGGTGGCGATGGAATTAAATGGAGAATTTAAATTAATAATGACGGGTACGCCGATTGAAAATCACTTAGGGGAATTATGGAATTTATTTCAATTTGCAAACCCCGGTTTATTAGGGTCATTGGATAGTTTTGGCAAACGTTTTGCCATACCCATCGAAAAACAAAAAGATGAAAATCGTCGTGACCAACTGCGTAAACTATTACAACCTTTTATACTAAGAAGAAAGAAAAATGAAGTATTAAAAGACCTACCTGAAAAGACAGAGATCACCCTAAGCGTTCCTTTATCTCCTGATGAGCGAGCATTTTATGAAGCTTTAAGACGAAATGCGATTACTAAATTAGCAAGTGATAATAGTCCTGGTGGGCAGAAGCATTTGAAGATATTAGCAGAAATCATGAAGCTCCGACGAGCGGCCTGTCATCCCAAATTAGCCGATAAAAATGCAAAATTCGTAGATAGTGCCAAGCTGTTATTATTCGGAGAAATCGTACAAGATTTATTAGCGAATGACCACAAAGCATTGGTCTTTAGTCAGTTCGTAGGACATTTGAAAATATTAGAAAACTACTTAAAGAAAGAAAAAATTTCTTATCAGTATTTGGATGGCTCTACGCCCCTCAAAAAACGCCAACAGCGCATTGATGCCTTTCAAGCTGGGGAAGGAGATATATTCTTAATTAGTTTAAAAGCGGGTGGAACAGGTCTTAATTTAACGGCTGCTGACTACGTCATCCATACCGACCCATGGTGGAATCCTGCGGTAGAAGACCAAGCCACAGACCGAGCCCATCGTATCGGGCAAGACCGACCCGTAACTGTTTATCGACTAGTGGCAGAAGGGACCATTGAAGAAAAAATATTGCAATTGCATGAAAAGAAACGGGATTTGGCGGATTCGTTGCTCACAGGTACGGATGTTAGTGCTAAATTGACGGCTCAAGATTTATTGAACATGATCTCGGAAGTGGAGTAGAGGTTATTCTCCTTGAAGGATTGGAAAAAGTGGACGGTAGCAGAAGCGAAAGCTGTGTAAGAAGCAGTGACCCAATTCGTGGAAAATAATCATCTCTTTTACTAGTTGGCACTTCTCCAGAAATCAATATCAATCATTACGTGGTTTGGAATAGATAGCCCACATCAATAAGATCAAATATTTAGCTTTGCTCTATGTTTTCTACTTTCCCTATTTTATATGAAGATGAGTCGATCGTTGCGATTAATAAGCCGCCTGGTATTATGGTGCACCCTACTAAAATTACAGAGGATGACCAATTTATCTTACCACTTTTAGTAGCCCAACTCCAACAAGAAGTATTTGCCATTCATAGAATAGACAGAGGCACATCGGGGGTGCTCTTATTTGGAAAAAATAAAACAACAGTTAGGGCATTATCCAAGCAATTCCAAGAACGAGAAGTGGATAAAATGTATGTGGCTATTACTAGAGGGTTTGCGCCAGTATCAGAAACCATAGATTACCCCATCGCTCGGGAACCTCATTTGCCTAAGCGCAAAGCCGTCACACATATCAAAACAATTCATACTCACGAATTGCCTGTCCCCATAGGACCATACCAAACAGCTCGCTATTCCATCGTAAAAGCTTTTCCTCAAACGGGGCGGCGGCATCAGATACGACGGCATTTGACTCATTTACGCTATCCTGTTATTGGAGATAAACGGTATGGAGATAATAAGCACACTCGGTATTGGAGAGAAGAATTAGGCATTGATCGGATGCTGTTGCATGCTAAGGAATTGGCTTTTATGCATCCTGCGAATCAGCAATTGATTCGGTTGGAAGCTCCATTTGGTGAGACTTTTCAAAAGGCTTTTGAATTGCTGAATTTTAAAGGTTAAACCTTTAGGGTAATCGGTACAAGGCAG
>CALJIQ010000452.1 GCA_937973995.1 uncultured Saprospiraceae bacterium | reverse complement strand
GGATAGGCAAATCAAGTCTGGAGACTTGATTAATCGGGGAGTATATCTTACTCAAAAGCATCCAATTCCACAGCCAAGTTCTCCCATTCCTCCATCACTGTTTCTAACTCTTTTTGAGTTTGTTTATACTCGGTCATTATTTTTTCAGCATCCACACTTTCATAAAAACCTGCTTCCGCCATTTTAATTTCAAAGGAAGCAATTTGCTCTTCTAATTTTTCTATTTTTCGTTCGGCGTATTGTACACTTCTTTGTAGTTTCTTTTGAGCCTGTTTGTCTTCTTTGGATAACTCTTTCTTAGTTGCAGTAGCAGTCGAAGATTTCTTTTCTTTTAGTTCTACCTGTCGCATATTATCCAGCTTGCGCTTTTCTAAAAAAGCATTTACATCACCGATATGCTCAAATAATTGTTTGTCTCTAAATTCTATCGTGCGAGCAGTTAGATCAGATAAAAAATCTCTATCGTGCGAGACTACGATTAGAGTGCCGTCATAGTCAGCAATAGCATTTTTAAGCACCTCTTTAGAAATGATATCCAAGTGATTTGTCGGCTCATCTAAGACCAACAAATTAAAAGGTCTTAATAACATACAAGCCAATGCCAATCTTGCCCGTTCCCCTCCCGATAAAACTGATACTTTTTTATCCACATCTTCTCCACTAAACATAAAGGCGCCTAAGATATTTCTTAGCTTGGTTCGCATTTCTGGTGGAGAAGCATTTTCCATCGTTTGGAGCAACGTGAGATTGGGTTGTAGGGTATCTGATTGATTTTGAGCGTAATAACCTAAAGAGACATTATGTCCCAATTGGATGTCTCCTGCTGTGCTAGGTTCCTTTCCAATAATTATTTTTGCCAGGGTCGTTTTGCCTTGTCCATTCTGTCCAACAAAAGCGACTCGGTCGCCTCTATCCAACTTTAAATCAATACCTTCTAATACATGCAGTTCACCAAAACTTTTCTTAACCGCTTTGGCATCCACCACCACCTGACCTGAACGCGGGGCGGGTGGAAATGTAATCGTCATAGCAGCCGTATCCTCACTATCTATTTCGACTCGATCCATTTTGTCCAATTGCTTTTGCATGGACTGCGCCAACTTGGTTTTAGTGGCTTTCGCCATGAAACGAGTAATGGTCCGTTCCTTTTGAGCAATTACTTTTTGTTGGTTTTGAAAAGCGTTTTGTTGCAACTCTCTTCGCTCTTGCCGAAGCTCCATGAATTTGGAGTAAGGCGCCTTATAATCAAATACTCTTCCCAATTCTATTTCAATCGTCCGATTCGTCACATTATCCAAAAATTGCTTATCGTGCGAAATCACAATTACCGCCCCTGGATAGGTTTGTAAAAATTGCTCCAACCAGATGATGGACTCAATATCTAAGTGGTTGGTCGGCTCATCCAGTAATAAATAATCTGGTTTTTGTAATAATAATTTGGCTAATTCAATTCGCATTTGCCACCCTCCGCTAAATTCATCGGTTAGCCGCTGCATATCCGTATCTTTAAATCCCAATCCCTTCAACACTCGTTCTGCTTCTGCTTGCATGGTCGCCCCTCCCAATATCTGAAAGCGATCACTGATGTCTGAAAATTCGACTAATAGATTATTATAAGTGTCACTTTCATAATCCGTTCGCTCTGCTAGTTCTTCATTAATTTCTGCAATTCTTTTTTCTAATGCTTTTGCCTCCTTAAAGGCAGTTAAAGCTTCTTCGATAATGGTTTTGCCTTTGGGTAAAAACATTTCTTGGTGCAAGAATCCCATTGTACTGCCATTGGGCATAGCAATTGTCCCTTCATCTGGACTTATTTCTCTAGCAATGATTTTTAGGACGGTGGATTTACCTGCCCCGTTTCGACCTACTAATCCTACTCTATCACTCTTTTGAATGACTAAGTTGATTTTATCTAATAAAACTCGATCACCGTATTTTACGAATATATTCGTTGCTGATATCATATTAATTAAATTGGCGTTATGGCACTATGGCTCTGTGGCGTTATGGCACAAACCGCCACAATGCCATAACACCATCGTGCCACAACGCCTTTTCCCACAAAAGTAAACCTTGATACGATAAGAATCTAAGAGAGGTTGGAATTTAATCCTTCATACACCATTTTGGCGGCAACTAAATCTTCTAAGGCATGACCGACGGATTTAAATAGAGTAATCTCCTCATTGGATTGCCTGCCTATAGCTTCGCCTTTACACAAACTAAATAAATCTCCTTTGATAGCAGCTGCCTCAAGAATTCCTTGTTCAATAGGAATCACTATATCTCCACTTTCTTTGGTCGCTCCTTCTATTACATCTACATATACACTGGATTTCACAATTGCCTCATCATCTGTTTCTCGCATAGTTGGGGTAAAAGAACCCACTAAATCTACATGTTGTCCAGCTTGTAACCAACTTCCTTTGATTAAAGGAACACTACTCAAGGTAGCACAAGAGATAATATCTACTTGTCGGGCGTACTTTTCTATATCTTCTACTGCTTGGATAGCAAATGAATGATTTTGAAATTGTTGGGCTACCGCTTTTGCCTTATCCACCTTCCTACCCCAAACAAACACCTGTTCAATAGGGCGAGCAGTTGCATGAGCTTCGATTAAGGCGGGTGCCATGTTTCCCGTTCCTACCATCAACAAACTCGTGCTTTCTTTTCTAGATAAAAATGTTGAAGCTAAGGCGGAAGCGGCAGCTGTTCGCCGATTGGTAAGCGTTTTGGCTTCTAGTTGTGCTAGAGGGATGCCATTACTAGCATTAAATAATAAATAGACTCCTTGCACAGAAGGTAATTGTACAGCTCCATTATCAGGAGAAACGGTAATAATTTTCACCCCCACATATTCCCCAACTTTCCAAGCAGGCATGAGTAATAAAATGGAATCTGCTTTAGGTGAATTTTGGTAGGTATGATGATGTCGTAAGGGAACAATTATTTCTTCTTGAAAGCCTTTTTGCAGGGCTTTTATTAATGAAGCATATGGTAAGAATAACTCTATTTGTTCTTTTGTGATGATTTGCATATTGGTTTATTTCTGAATCGCAGATTTCGCAGATTTTATTATAGATTTCGCAGATGAGATTAGATTGATTTGGAAGATTGATACAGATTAGACGTGTTCCGTACACGTATAATCCGCAGTAATCAATTGCATCACCAAAATCTCATCTGCGAAATCAGTACCCAATCAACGAAATCTGCGATTCAAACACCCATTGCTGCCTTCACAGCAATCATCCCCTTCAATTTACCAATCAGAAAATCAATCTCCTCTTTTGTATTATAATGAGAAAAAGAAAAGCGTATCGTTTTTCGATCCTTTGCTGCACCAATGGCTTCTAGTACGTGAGAGCCTTTTTCCGCTCCCGAGCTACATGCACTTCCACCGGAGGCACTAATACCATTGATGTCTAAATTGAGCAACATCATATTAGACTTGGGAGATGGAGGGAAACAAACACTTAGAACCGTGTATAGGTAATTGCCCTCATAATCGCCATGAAAATGTATATCCTCAAAATTAGCAAGTAACTGTTCCTTTAAATAA
>CALJIQ010000451.1 GCA_937973995.1 uncultured Saprospiraceae bacterium | reverse complement strand
CCCAAACCACTTGACGCTGCCCGAGCCGCGAAGCGGCGAAGGGCAGCGGAAAAGGTAAAAGATTTTTTACACGATGTAATAATCTAAGTATTCCGTTACTTTTAGTGAGTTTTTCTCTGAAATAGCATTTATTGAAAACATCTTCTATCTTGCGACGGAAGGCAGGCGGAAAAATAGAAAATTATTGGAAAGATTCCTAATTCTACAATTTAAAGTAAAATGATCCATCCTTCAAAAAAAGGAAAGCAACTACTGGAGTGGGAAGTGTACGCTACCATTGATCAATTATCGCTGATAGAACAGCAAGTGTTGCAATTGGCAAAAGAACACTTACAATATTCTCATTCTCCTTATTCCAATTTTAAAGTAGGAACAGGTTTATTGTTAGAAAATGGAGAACTCATTGGCGGTAGTAATCAAGAAAATGCTTCTTATCCACTGTGTCTATGTGCGGAGCGAGTGGCATTGGCGGCGGCGGCATCTATTCATCCTCATACCCCTATTCTCACCTTAGCGGTGACTGTCAAACATCCCGAAAAAATCATTAGTAAGCCTGCGATGCCTTGTGGTGCTTGTCGGCAGGTCATTTGCGAAGTAGAGCAAAAACAACAACAGGCGATTCGGATATTAACGCAAGGGGAGCAAGGAGAGATTTTTGTTTTCCCTTCTGGATTGTCTATTTTACCTTTAGCTTTTGATGCTAGTTATTTGTAGGGTTGGTGTTGTGGCTTTATGGTGTTGTGGCTATATGGTTAGTTTCGAGGAGGTTTATTGTAGCAAAAAAATTGTTGCTAGGCTTACCAAAAAATAGCCAACTAAAGAGGCTGCACCTGGATAATCTTGTGCCATTCGTTGTCCAAAAAATAAAGATAAAATAGAGAGGGCAGATAGCTGTGCGCCAACCAAGCCTAAGGAAGTATTTCCAGTTACCAATAATTGTACGATACCTCCAAAACAACAAATGCCTGCTGCCACTTCTAAAAAGGTAATTACTGGCATTAATAGTCCTACCGTTCCTTTCAAAATACTTTTAGAAAAATGTCCTTTCAACCAGTCGAAATTGCCTTTGTAATTAAAGACTTTATCGAGTCCAGACTGTAGAAAAAGGATACCCAAGAAAGCTAGGGTTATTAGTTGGAGAGAAGGGATGGGCGATAGAAAATTGGTCATGATTTACGAGTTGCGGGTTGCGGGTTTTCCTAAGCGACATTCAAGTCTAGTTTGGAAAACTCGCAACCCGTTCACTTAACTTCCCCAGGTACAGGGCGGTCATCAATTTTTAAGAAGTATTCAATTTCTTGCTCAATATACAATGCTTTGTCTGCATTCTTCATGCCTTCGATTAATTTGAATTGTCTGCCATTCTTTAAGATTACCATGATGGTATGCCCATAGGATGGAACACCGTTGGTGCGACTAGTCACTTTGCGTTTGACATACAATTGGGAGACCTGAGCAACAGGAATTTCTTCATTGGGTTTAAAAGGGTTTCTGATGGGACGGTGTTCAATGATTAGATTATAAGCATTCACCGTTATAAAGGTTCGGTTGATAAAGTTACTAAGCAGATTAAAAATTAATCCAGCACCCACCATTAAATGCACACTCATAAAAAGTAGCGCCATGAATTGGCCACTTAGGAGCGCTCCCACTGCAGCAGGTATCAACATGGCATTCCACATGATCGTGAATAGGACCATAAACCAATGCGTAGATTTTGTGTTTTGCCATTTGAAATCTAGATTTAATTCATTTCTTAACCGAAACATCTCTATTCCTTCGGGCTGAAAAATTTCTGGTCGCCTTCGATTCCATTGTTGGTTTTTTGTTTCTTCTTCAAATGGGAACACCGAGTGGCAATTCGAACATTTGGCGATTGCCTTGTCAATATTTATATCATCCGAAAAGATGTCGTGCTCACAATTTGGACACTTCAATTGTGAACCCAATTTGGGTAAATCCCTAAATATAGCAGGAAAATCTCGGTCTTGGTATTCGGTTATTCTATCGTCTTGTGGCATTGTTGGTTGATTGATTATTTGAACCACATTAGATCACATAAGTAAAGTTACTATACTGTGTACTAAAGTTTTCCGCTGCCCATCGCCGCTGCGCGGCTCGGGCAGCGTCAAGGGGCTTGGGGGAGAAGATATTTCAAAGTTGCCACGGCAACTTTGAAATATCTTCTCCCCCAAATCCCCCCTGTGCGAGGCGGCGTAGCCGCCGAGCAAAATGGAAAGAAATTTCGTTTACAGTGTAATCAAGATAGAAACATAAGTTTGTGTTCTTATGTGAAACTACTGATGTGAACTAATGTGGTTAAAAAAAAATATCAGTTTCGTTTTAAAGGATCAATCGCTGCCTCTTTAGGCATCTCAAAAATAACAGGATTAGTGGTTTCACTAGTAATAGATACTTGATTAAATAAACGACTATATCGGAAATCCGTTATTTCCCCCTCTTCGTATTTATACCCCGTTAATTTACTAGGAATCCATAAGCCATTCACTTCTTGCCAGTCATATTTTAAGGCATTGTATTTTTCACTTTTTTCTCCAGAGTAGTAGGTGACGGTATAGAGGAGCCATTCCATTCTATTAGTAGTCGTATTAAAGTGAGCAATATAGTAATCATCAGGAGCATCTCCTACACCTGATTGGTAACTTACTTTCAATACATGGTACTGTTGACCTTCTATCTCTTTTTGAGGGAGCACTTCATAGTTAATACCTGGGTCTGCCAATACAAAGGGAATGGCGTAGAAATAAAAAATAAGATTGTGGTAAAAACGCGGAGATCCCTTTCCAAAGGCTTCTATAGTAGGGTTGACCCAGACCTCCTTGCCATCAAAACCTAGCTTATAATCCTCATGCGTCAACAGGACTTTTCTACTCTTTAAATCTATGAGGTGATGTTCTGGTTTTTCATTTCTTTCTATGGAATATTTCAGGGTGTTCATTTTATTCCATTGAGCTAGCCCTCCATGAGCAGCTAGACCTTTTTTTAGAATAGTAGGTAACGCTTGCTGCTGGGCTTGGGAAATGGGAGATTGCGTGGTAGAACAGGCACCCCAGATTAGCAGACAGAAAGGAAGTATAAAATAAAATTTATTCATCTTGTTATTTTTAGATTCGTGATAATTGCTATAGTGATAGTGTATCAAAGGTGTTGATTTTGTGAAATTGGTTGGCATTTTCCAAATCTATTGATACCCCACATCTTTTTGATCTCTACAATCCCGAAGGGATTGAATACGAATAGCCCTAGATGCAATCTAGCCCTAGATGCAATCTAGGGATAAGATTGAGGATATTTCCCAACCCAGAATGGGTTGAATGTGCGATATTCAACCCATTCTGGGTTGGGACTTGCTCCATACATGATGTCACCGTATTGCATACGGTGCTATGCATATTGAATCCCTTCGGGATTTTGAGATGTGGGGTATCAATAGATTTTTGGAAATGCCAACTATCTTTCAATCCATATATTTGATACACAACTAAATAGCTGTGTTTACTAGGTGAAAGACCTATGTACTTAGTATTACAACTTGGCACTTGATCTTGAACTTTAGTTCTATGTGTTCTTAAAAACATAAAAAAAGGCAATTATCGAGTGATAACTGCCTAAAAAATGGTTTTATTTAGTTAAAGCTAAGTAAATCTTAAGTCGGTGAGTCAAATATAGGCAATTATCACAAAATATAGGATTATGTAAAGAAAAAAATAAGGAGGTATAGAAAGGCAATTTATTAAGAAATGGAATGATGTGTGCAATACCATTAAGAGTATGTCTAAAATTTATTTCGAGTTGAAAATCAATAGTTTGTGGTTCTGGCGAAGAAAAAATTAGTGCGTTTAGCGGGCTAAGCAAACTCATTTTTTCAAAGTCAGGTTCATAAAATATTGGTTTTCAGCCGAT
>CALJIQ010000450.1 GCA_937973995.1 uncultured Saprospiraceae bacterium | reverse complement strand
GGAGTTGTCTTTTTGAGAAGAAGAGAATCTATTTTAGCTTAATAAGCTTTAATCTATTTATACGAAAAAGGGTAAAATCATCACTGGTTTTACCCTTTTTTATTAGCTAGAATCTATTAAGAATTATCAATAACTTTCCTACCTTCGCTTCCTAAAGCGACAAAATGACTAGCCAAAACCATTCTTTCCAATCATCAGACAACTTGTCCATCCATTATTACCAATGGTTGCCAGATAGTAAGGAGGCTATCAAAGGAGCATTTCAAATCGCCCACGGCCTCTCCGAACACGCCCAACGTTACGAATCCTTCGCCCAAGCATTAACCAACCAAGGCTATGCCGTCTATGCCAATGACCACCGAGGACACGGCAAATCCGCAGGGAGTCCAGAAAAAGTAGGCTATTTCGAGGAGACGCCATTTTGGGATGCTGCTTTAGGAGATATGCATCAACTCACCCAACTGATTCAAGAAGAAAATGAAGGCGTTCCTATTTTTTTATTTGGACACAGTATGGGGTCTTTATTGACGAGACAGTACATCACGCAATGGGGGAAGGAATTAAGGGGAGCCATTATTTGTGCCACAGGAGGAGACCCAGGAATGCTCGGGAAAATAGGTGGAGTGGTTGCTAAAATAACATCCAGCATCTCAGGCAAAAAAGAAAGAAGTCAGTTCTTGGATAAACTCTCCTTTGGAAAATTCAATGATGCCTTTAAGCCTAATCGAACGGCTTTTGATTGGTTAAGTCGAGATGAAAAAGAAGTAGATCAGTACATTAATGATCCCTATTGTGGAGTAGTATTCACTGCTGGTTTTTGGGTTGATTTTCTAAAAGGCATCAACTATATCAATTCCGTTACTTGCTATCAGAAAACGCCAAAAGATTTACCTCTTTTATTGATCGCCGGTGATAAAGACCCCGTAGGAGATATGGGAAAAGGGGTTCTCCAAATCAAGCAAGCTTATGAAAAAGTGAATATCCACAATTTACAATGTAAGTTATATGCTGGTGCCAGACATGAATTATTGAATGAAACGAATCGAACAGAAGTAATTGGAGATATTTTGAATTGGTTGGGAACAAGTAAGTAGCTTAGGCATCCTGTTTGAACAGTAATATTCCTAACGCTATGGAATTTAGTACTTAAAATTTGAAATTTCAAAAACTATGGACTTTGATAAATTTTTTAACATCGTTATCCTCTACTACATCGCTTTATTTATCTATGCGGGCTTTTATATTTACGCAGGTTACTCCCACTTCAAAAATCCAAAATTCTTTTACAAGATTACGCCTCCGTGGATCAAACAATGGGCAAAACCCATCAATGTAATTGTAGGAGTAGCAGAAATAGCGGGCGGAATAGGCTTATTAATTCCACAAACTCGAAGTGCAGCAGCCTGGGGCATCATTGCTTTGCTGATTGCGGTATTTCCAGCCAATATTTATATGTTGACTTCCAAAGGGGCGGGGATGAAAATTAAGATGTGGTTTTTGTGGTTGCGGCTACCCTTACAGTTGGTATTGATTTGGTGGGCTTGGATGTATGTATAGCGACCTTTAATGGCTTCACTCCTTTTAGTATCCTTCTGCTTTAGCCTTGAATATTGGTTTTTTGTATTTAAAAACTACCTACCCATTATAGGAATCCTTAATTTGCAGGAAATTATAGAGCGGACAACCGTCCATAGTACGTATAGAAAATGACCTACGACAACTTTACCATTAAAGCCCAAGAGTGCATCCTCAAAGCACAACAAATAGCAGCGGGCTATGACCAACAAACCGTTGATACCCCTCATTTATTAAAAGGCATCTTAGAAATAGATGAGAATGTGCCTAATTTTTTATTGAAGAAAATGGGGGTTAACGTGCCTAAGTTGCAAGGAGAATTAGAAAAAGTAGTAAAAACTTACCCAAGAGTACAAGGCTCAGAAAAACAATTCCTAAGTAAAGAAGCGAATCAAGCGTTAGCAAGAGCGAAGAAAGAGATCAAAGAACAGGGTGATGATTATATTTCTGTGGAATTGATGTTATTAGGTATTTTAAAAGGTAAGGATAAAGGAGCGAATATTTTAAAATCTTTGGGAGCAACTGAAAAGGGATTGCTATCTGCGATTAAAGAATTGCGAAAGGGAACAAAAGTAAAAGACCAAAGTGCGGATAATCAATATAATGCGTTGGCTAAGTTTGGAATTAATTTAAATGAACGAGCAGAAAATGGGCAGCTAGATCCAATTGTAGGGCGAGATGAGGAGATTCGACGTTTATTACATATTCTATCTAGACGAAAAAAGAATAACCCCATTTTAATTGGGCAACCAGGGGTTGGTAAGACAGCTATTGTAGAAGGGATCGCTTGGCGAATTGTGAAGGCAGATGTACCAGAAAATTTACGATCTAAGAAAATTTATACGTTAGATATTGCCTCTTTAATAGCAGGTGCGAAGTACAAAGGAGAATTTGAGGAGCGACTAAAAGCAGTGATCAAAGAAGTATCTAGTTCTAATGGAGATATTATTTTATTTATTGATGAAATTCATACGCTCATAGGAGCGGGTGGAGGTAGTGGTGCGATGGATGCAGCGAATATTTTAAAGCCTGCATTAGCTAGAGGAGAATTGCATGCTATTGGTGCGACTACCTTAGACGAATATCAAAAATACTTTGAAAAAGATAAGGCACTGGTCCGCCGATTTCAAACGGTAGTAGTGGATGAGCCAGGCATAGAAGATACGATCTCCATCTTGAGAGGCTTGCAAGAACGCTATGAAGTTTATCATAAAATAGAAATAGAAGATGAAGCATTAATTGCTGCTGCGGAGTTATCAGATAGATATATTGCAGATCGCTTTTTGCCAGATAAAGCGATTGACTTAATTGATGAGGCAGCCGCTAAAATGCGACTGGAACTAGATTCTGTGCCAGAAGAAGTAGATGAATGGGATCGGAAAGTGCGCCAGTTGGAAATTGAAAGAGCGGCAATCCAACGAGAAGGAGGAGAGAAGAAGTTGAAAGCGATTAAAGAGCAAATTGCCAATGCTAAAGAAAAGTTAGAGAGTGTCAAAGCAGCGTGGTTAAATGAAAAAGAGATCGTTGATACTATTCAAAATATCAAGAAAGAGATTGAAGAATTAGAGCAAGAAGCGGATAAGGCAGAAAGAGAAAGTGATTTTGAAACGGTGGCTAAAATTCGCTATGGACAGATCAAAGACAAAGAAACGATGCTACGAGTAGCAGAAGAAAAACTGCTGGAGTTACCTGATGAGCAGCGTTTTACGAACGAAGCAGTAACCGACAATGATATAGCAGAGGTGGTGGCTCGTTGGACGGGTATCCCCGTAGCAAAAATGTTGCAGAGTGAGAAGGATAAAATGCTTCGTCTAGAAGATGAAATTGGGCAGCGATTAATCGGACAGCTTGAAGCAGTAACAGCAGTGAGTGATGCGGTTCGTAGAAGTCGATCTGGTTTGCAGGATACTGGACGACCTATTGGTTCTTTTATCTTTTTGGGTCCTACGGGGGTCGGTAAAACAGAGTTGGCAAAATCATTAGCAGAAGTTTTATTCAACGATGAAAAGGCGATTACTAGAATAGATATGAGTGAGTACCAAGAACGACACTCCGTATCTCGCTTGGTAGGTGCCCCTCCAGGATATGTGGGCTATGATGAAGGAGGACAATTGACGGAAGCAGTGCGCCGTCGTCCTTATTCGATTATCCTGTTAGACGAGATTGAAAAGGCGCACCCTGATACCTTCAATATTTTATTACAAGTCCTAGATGATGGTCGTTTAACGGATAATAGGGGTAGGGTAGCGGATTTTAAAAATACCATCATCATCATGACTTCCAATATGGGAGCCGAAGTGATTTTGGAAAATTTTGAAGATTTAGAAGCGGTAGGAGATGAGCATCGAGGAGATATTTTGGAGACGACCAAACTAGAAGTATTTGACTTGCTGAAAGAACAACTAAGACCAGAATTTTTAAATAGAATAGATGAAAAAATAATGTTCTTGCCATTAACAAGAGCCGAGATTAAAAAGATACTTGGCTTGATGATGCGTAAGACCAGAAAAATGTTGGCTAAGCAAGAATTAAAAATAGAAATTAGTGAAAAGGCAATGGATTTACTTGCGGACTTAGGGTATGATCCGCAATTTGGAGCTAGACCTATGAAGCGAGTGCTACAAAAAGAAGTGGTGGATAAATTGTCTAAGAAACTATTAGCGGGCGAATATGTGGCTGGCAACACGATCTATGTCCACACGGATAGAAAAGGATTAATCTTTTCCGATAAACCACATCCAGGACAAAACGCCTCCTCTAATGGGGCAAGTACCAAAAAGGTAGCCACAACAGCGACTCCTAAACCACAAACAGCTACTCCCAAGCCACAGACAAAAGAAGAATTATTGGCAGAAAAACGAAAACGCCAATTAGAAGAATTGAAGAAAGCTACGAAGGATGTGGAGGAATCTGTGAAGGATATTAAAAAGACAGAAGGACAGAAGGATAATGGCAAAAAGGAGGAATAATTGTCGGTGATTGGTAACTGGTGATTGGACTAATCACCAGTTACTAATCACCTGTCACCAATCATTTCGAGCTCAACTTAATAACAGGGCAAATGATCTCTTCCAAAGAGATACCGCCATGCTGAAAAGTATTTCGATAATAGTTATTGTAATGGTTGTAATTATTAGGGTATAGGAAATACTTATCCTCTTTAGCGAAGATAAAAGTAGAGCTAACATTTGGTCTTGGTAAAAACGCCTTTTTAGGATCTCTTACCTCCAATACATCTCGCTTATCATATTTTAAATTCTTACCTAACTTATAGCGTAAATTAGTCGTAGTATCTCTATCTCCCACCACTTTAGAAGGCTGTTTTACTCTGATAGTGCCGTGGTCAGTTGTAATAAATAATTGCACATCTCTGTCTGCAATTTTTTTAAGAGCAGTCCAAAGAGGGGAATGTAAAAACCAAGACCTTGTCAAAGAACGATAGGCTTTTTCATCTCCTGCTAATTCTTTGAGTACTTCCATTTCAGTACGAGCATGAGATAGCATATCTATAAAATTATAAACAATAACGGTAAGATCATTATGTAAATAATTAAGGATATTATCTTGCAAATTCTTAGCGTGGCTAACATTCGTCACCTTCGTATAAGAAAACTTGATGGGCTTTCTAAAAGTCCGATTAATTTGTTCCTCTAATAATTCTGCTTCCTTCATATTCTTACCACCCTCTTCCGTATCATTTTTCCACCAGTCTTTATATCGCTGTTCAATCTCCGAAGGCATCATTCCGGCAAAGATGGAATTTCTACTGTACTGAGTAGAGGTAGGGAGAATACTATAAAAGAAACTATCTTCTTCTATGCGGTATAATTCAGAAATAATCGGCTCTAGTATTTTCCACTGATCATACCGTAAATTATCTAGCAATAACATCACGGTAGGCTTATCCGATGCCATTTCCGTAAATATTTTTCTGCGCATTAGATTGTTAGACATCACGGGAGCCTCTCCTACTTCATTGACCCAATCTAGATAATTATTTTCTATGAACTTTGAAAAAGCAGCATTCGCTTCCGTTTTTTGCATGGATAAAATATCCGACATTTCTGTAGTGTTAGAGGCGTCTAATTTTAATTCCCAGCCGATAATTTTTTGATACACTTCCACCCATTGCTCATAATTCAATCCGTTATTGATTTCCATCAAAATTTGTCGGAACTCTTGTTGATAATCAGAAGCAGTTCGCTCTCTAACCAGTCGTTTATTATCAATCAATTTTTTGAGCGTCAGCAATACTTGATTGGGATTAACGGGTTTGATTAAGTAATCACTGATTTGCTGCCCAATAGCTTCCTCCATGACTGTTTCCGCCTCATTTTTAGTAATCATGACCACTGGAAGATGAGGAGACTTCTCTTTTATTTTAGCAAGTGTTTCTAAGCCAGTGATACCGGGCATAGACTCATCTAAAAAGACTACATCAATATCATTCTGATCTTCACATTCTTCAAGGGCATCGTATCCATTACTCACGGTAACAACATTATAGCCTCGTTTCTCTAAAAACAACAATTGGGGCTTTAATAAATCAATCTCATCATCTGCCCAAAGAATTTTAATCTTATCCATATCTTTTTTTGGTTCTTTGACCAATCTCGTAAATAGAAGACCAGTTAACATAGGAAGACATTATCTTATGCATGGTCACGGATTAGTCACAGAATATTTTTAGGAGTGGGTCCAGTTAGAACGATCGTTAGATTGCTGACACCTCTCAAGTCCATACAAAAATACAACTCTTAGAAAGGAGAATAGTTGCGTACTATGTTAGTAGAAGGTCTTTCCTAAACGAGAGGGATTTCGAGTTAGTATGATTATTTCAAAAATTTGAAAATAAGTACATCTATTTTGAATTCTTTTCCCAGAATATGCCTTTCAATAAGGGAATAAAAATTTACTCCAACAGCAGTTATTCCAACTTTGTCACCAATTGTCCAATAAGTGAAAAAACAAAAAATATAATTTTTAATAAATATATAATTTGTATCTTTGTTATTGCGTTACTATAGTAGATTTACGCTTTTTTGCTGACTAGAAATAAGTGTAATTTAGAATAAATTGTTAGTAGTCAGCTACTTAAATTAGACATAAGAATTTCGTTTCTCATAGTATGGGTAGCCCACTGGGCTGCCTTTTTACTTTCCGCTTACCTCTTTGTTAATCTACATTCAAAACTGGGTTGATCAATCCACTTTTGATAATTCTTTTCTTTTTATTGTTTATCAGGAGTTATCAAAGTATTGGGTTTCATAGCTTTGTACTGTTTTTTATTGCTCTATTGCTCTATTGCTCTATTGCTCTATTGCTCCATGGTAGCTAGCGTAGCATGTACAATGGAACAATAGAGCAATAGAGCAATAGAGCAATAGAGCAATAGGACAATGGAACAATAGGACAATGGAACAATAGGACAATGGAACAATAGGACAATGGAACAATAG
>CALJIQ010000449.1 GCA_937973995.1 uncultured Saprospiraceae bacterium | reverse complement strand
AATGAGCGAAAATCAAAATGAAGGTTGATTAGTTGATTTATTATTAATTATACGCATCACGGTAAATTCTCAATAGAGGTTGAATAAATCTTGTGTTAGCACTCTTGGTGCTAACATAAGTTGGTTGACTTATAGAGTTATGTTAGCACCAAGAGTGCTAACATAACTATCAATCACAAAATGCTAATTATGCATTGAGAGCTTACGCATCACGTTTATATCGCACTAATAATCAGTAATTAATAATCAATCAACTTTTTTGGGGAAAGTCCAAAATTCTCCGTTTGACGTTAACCGTCTACCGTCAAGTGAAACGACCGTCAACCGTCAACCGAGCAATCTTATTTATAACTAATCCGATCCCGTATAGTTCCGTCTTTTCGATGAATGACCACGCTTGATCGATAATTGAATGCGATATCTTTGGCTCGTTCAATAGCTTCACTTTGTAGGTCAAAAATCTGGGTATATTTTTCGTTGCCTTCTCCTTTGATCGCCCAACCGTCAGGATGCGGCACTACGTGTTGATTAAAAGTAGGGGGAGTAGTCTTTATTCCGTAATCCTTCAAGACGATTTTGATCAATCTTTTTAATAAACTAGACCAGTTAATACCTGCCATAGAGAAGTTTTTAATATTGTTTGGATAGTTTCTATACTGAGCCATCAAAAATAGGAAAAACTATAAATAATATTACTATTTAAAGGATTCCGTTTACCTTTGTTAAGTAATAAAACCAACTATATCCTATGCGATTTTTTTTACTAATTTGTATTCTTGCTTCCCTCCCCCTACTAATATTTAGCCAAATAGATACCGAAACAAGACCCTTTGCCAAGGCAAGTTATCTGGAAGAAGCACCTATTATTGACGGAGATATTATGCAAGACGCTGTATGGCAAAGCATTCAGCCACTTTCTCCAATGGTTCAAAACCAGCCGACCAATGGCGCTATCCCTTCCGAAAAAACAGAAATCAGATTAGCATATACTGCGACAACGCTTTTTGTGAGTGCGGTCTGCTATGATGCGGAACCTGAGGGACTAGTGGTGACGGATGCCAGAAGGGATGCTGCATTGGATAATACGGATGCCTTTATTTTTATTTTAGACACTTATCACGATGGACAAAATGGGTTTGTATTTGGGACGAACTCAATGGGAGTAGAATACGATGGGCAGGTGGATAATGAAGGACAAGGAAATCGCAATACCAATCGACAACAAGGTGGGACCATTGGTGGATTTAATCTGAATTGGGATGCCTCTTGGGAAGTCAAATCGCATGTAGGAGACTATGGTTGGAGTGCAGAATTTGCCATCCCTTTAAATACCATTCGCTTTAATTCTGGAGAGAATCAGACTTGGGGGATTAATTTTCAAAGAAACATTAGAAAAACAAATGAGATTGCCTTTTGGGCAGGCTTACCGCTAGGACTTAATTTGTATCGCTTGTCTCTAGCAGGCGATTTAACGGGAATGAATGTGAAGAGTCCGGGCAACTTAAAAGTCATTCCTTATGCATTGACTAGATTGGAAAGGGACTTTGAAAATGTGAGCCAATCAGATGCCGATTTTGATGCAGAAGTTGGGGTAGATGTCAAATATAGCATCACGCCCAATATGACCTTAGACTTAACCTATAATACAGATTTTGCGCAAGTAGAAGTGGATGACCAACAAGTTAATATAGATCGCTTCAATTTATTCTTTCCTGAGAAAAGACCTTTCTTTTTAGAAAATGCGGGTCTATTTTCCGTGGGGTCTCCTGGAGAAGTAGATTTATTTTTTAGCCGACGTATTGGTATTGGAGATAAAGGAGCTCAAGTTCCAATTATAGGAGGGGCTAGAATTTCTGGTAAGATCAATCAAACTAATATCGGGGCGATGAGCATGTTTACAGATGAAATTAGTACCAATTCGACCAATATTAATAAAAATAATTATTCTATTGCTAGAGTAAATCACGAATTTAAAGGTACTCGCTCCGCATTAGGGGGCGCATTTATTGGACGATATGGAATGGGAGAAGAAATGGATGACCATAATCAAACGTATGCCCTAGATGGAAAATTAGGCTTGGGCAAAAAAGCAAGGTTGTCCGGTTTTATGGCAAAAACGGCTACCCCTGGTATTACGGAAGGAGATCATTCTTACCGTCTAGGATGGGATTATAATTGGGAGGGCTGGCGATTAGGGGCTGCCTTTACGGAAGTAGGAGAGGGCTTTAATCCAGAAGTGGGCTTTTTGCAGCGCCAATCTTTTCGCAAAGCAGAAGGCTTGATTTTTTACAATATGCGGGCAAAGGAAACTTCTAAGTTTTTGGAAAACAGACCCCATATTGCCTACCGAAGTTATTGGGGATTGGATGGTTTTCATCAAACGAGTTGGCTGCATATTGATAATCATTGGGTTTGGAAAAATGGCTTGGAAATACACACAGGTATTAACTTTACTAGGGAAGGGGTGCAAGCGGATTTTCAATTGCCAGATGATGTAATCGTACCAGCGGGAACCTACGACCATTCCGAAGCTCAACTAGTGTTTTTTACGAATCAGAGTAATCCTGTTTCCATTTATATGTATTCAAAAATTGGTGGATACTTCGGAGGGGAACGAATTCAAACCTTAGCCACTTTGCGTTTTCGATTTGGTGATCGTTTTAACTCGGAATTTGGGATTGTCAATAATGATTTAAATCTACCATGGGGAGATGTGAATACCAATGTCTTTCGAGCCAGATTGGCGTACTCCTTTACTCCACGAATTTATTTACAAAGTCTTATCCAACATAATAGTGAGGCAAAATTATGGTCTTCCAATATTCGATTTGGCTGGCTTCAAGCTGCTAATACGGGGCTGTTTGTGGTGTACAATGAAAATAGAGGGTCGGAAGCGATTATTAACCGCAGTTTTATCTTGAAGTTTACTCGGATGTTTGATGTTTTGAAGTGAGTTACATTGTTTCATGGTTCCACTGTTCTATTGTTTCATGGTTCCATTGTCCTATTGTCAACTAGCGAGTAGTGAGACAAAAGAGATGAAACAATTCCAATTATCAATCAGCTCAGCTTAAAGTGAGCAGATTGAACGAGTGCGCCTCATCTGCTCACTCCAAAGTGAGCTGATGAATTATTGGCTGTTCGATTCATTCTGTCATATTACTTCTTATGTTGACAATAGGACAATGAAACAATAGGACAATGAAACAGTAGGTCAATGGGTCAATGAAACAATGGGACAATAGAACAATAGAATCCTATTTCTTTTCTAATAATAACTTCTTCAATTCTGCATTTTCCTTTTTCAAGTCAATCATATGCAACCAGAGTTCTTCTATTTGACGAAGTAAGGTAGCATTCATGGTGACTATATCAATGCCTTCTTCACCAAGCTCTTTGGCAGAAGGAACATTGGGTAAATGCTTATGCTGTTTTACAAAATCCTCTACTTCTTGAATAGGACGTAGCTCATAATTGTCTTCAAAAACATAATCTGCCCATGCAGTTGTATTGGGTAAGGCTAATTTCAATTTTTTAGCTAAAATACCTTCCTCCACGAATAGATTGTAGCCATCTGGCAAATTAGTGTTTGAACCAATTAGTACCTTTTGATTATAAGAAATATGATCGGTATGGTCTGTCCAGACCGAACTTCCATTCCCTCCTGTAGTAGTGCCTTGGCATAAACAATTAGCGGTAACTATATCATTACTGGTATTTGGATTATCATCATTACAACTAGCTCCAATAATGGATACGTTGGGATCATTATCATTACAATCTTGGGAAACTGGAACATTATCTCCGTCGTTATCAGGATCGTTGATCGTACCTACACAAGCACAATTCGCCGTTACTTTATCATTGCTAGTATTGGGATTTCCATCATCACAAGTAGCGCCTGTGGTGGTTAAATTAGGATCATTGTCATTACAGTCTTGGGAAGCGGGAATACCATCGCCGTCATGATCTGGATCTATGATAGTTCCTTCACATTGGCAATTAGCGGTTACTAAGTCATTGTTGGTACTGGAATTTCCATCATTACAAGTAGCTCCAATGGTTGTTAAATTAGGATCATTGTCATTACAATCTTGGGAGGCAGGAATACCATCGCTATCATTATCTGGATCACCTCCAGTATTGCCCAATTGAAATTGTACCACCTTAAAATTCCCTTTACCAACGATATAGAGGTGCCCGTTGCTTCCCATAGTTATACCTGTAGGAGTAAATTCCTGAGTACCTATGCTTAGGTTATTTCTGTAACTGGCAGTATTTACTTCATAGGCATTCCCTAAATTATATTGATAGATTCGATCCCCGCCATTTCCTAGCAGGTATAATCTGGTACCATCTAAATTAAATACAAGACTGGTTGGATTAGCATCTTGTTGAGCTATACTGAAATTGCGAATATAGGAAGCGGATTTTACATCAAATGCAGTAGCCAATCGGTATTGGTTGATATCTTTTCCAGTATTGCCAACTACATACATATGTTTTCCATCTGCACTGAAAGCCAGTCCTTGAGGATTGTTTTCCTGACCTTTGATGCTATGTCTTTTACTAAAAGAGGCTGTACTTGGATCAAAAGGGTTGGATAGGCTATATTGATACACATTATCTCTGGAACGCCCAATTAAAAATAATTTGGTACCAGTGGCATTAAAAGCTATATCTGTATTATTTCCATCGGCCGACGATAAGGAAATTTTTCTACTAAAGGTAGCTGAATTGAGTGCAAAAGGTGTGGTAAGAGTAAACTCGGATAACGATCCGCCTAGACTGAGTATGAATAATTTGGTACCCGTAGCATTAAAAGCAAGGCCTTCTGCATTGGTGTCTTGGCTAAGAATACTCAACTCTTGCACTGGATTGGCAGCGTTAATATCCTGAGCAGTTAGTTCCCCTACTAAGAAGAGTAGTAGGAACAGGATGGTAATTTTGTTCATAGCGAAGTCGGTTAATGGTAAATTGTTGCTTAAGTTTTTATAGGCTGTATACATATTATTTTAAGCTAATTATTTTTTGTGTTAAAATGGTTGTTTCTGTTTTTAGAATAACCATATATATGCCATTTAATTGGTTCGTTTCATACGCTACTGTATGTTTGCCAGCAGGTAGCAGTCCTTTTTGTAAAACTTGTATTTCTTGTCCATCCAAATTATGAATGGCTAATTCAATTGTTTGTGGCAGTGATAGTAAAAATTCAATCTGGGTAGCTCGATAAAATGGATTAGGTTGAACTTGTAAATGTTCTTCCCTTGAAATACCCTCTATGTTTACTTTAGGGAGTATTCTGTTTTGCGTAGGTGGTGGTACACTATCAGAAACAGAAGCAGTAGGGGCATCGCAAATAAAAGGGGCGATTTCACCAAGGAAATTTGTGCCTGCTTGGGCTTCAAATCCAGGGCCTAATGTTATGCATTCTCCAGCTAAAAAAGTGACCGTATCAATTGCTATCTGACTGTTAGAAGTAATGGTCTTTATGGCGGTATAAGTACCTTTTGGAACAGGTGAACCATTAACCTCTATATGTTCTTCTGGACAGGAACCACAGTCCTCCGTTTGTAAGATCAAATTTACCGTACTATCACATCCTGCGGTATTCT
>CALJIQ010000448.1 GCA_937973995.1 uncultured Saprospiraceae bacterium | reverse complement strand
TGGTTCTTTGACATATCCCGTGAAAAATCAACTCGTCCGATGACTAGCGTCGTCGGATGAGCTGATTTTAGCCATCCGACGACGAAGTCATCGGACGGTTAAAATCTTATTCCACGGGATTTGTCAGAGAACCATTTTTTTAAATGCTCACCAATTGGGCATCCTATTCACAAATAGCTCACATCAAAAACAAGTAATGAAAGAGAAAACAACGCACACCAAATTAGAGAAATCCATGAAACAATGGACGAAGATAAAAGGAGAAAATTCTTGGACCATGTTCAAGGTCATCTCTGAACTAGTAGAAGGATTTGAACGACTCAATAAAATTGGCCCTTGCGTCTCCATCTTTGGTTCTGCCAGAACTAAGCCTGATCACAAATATTATCAAATGTCAGTAGAGGTAGCTGCCAAACTAGTGGAAGAAGGTTTTGGAGTAATTACAGGTGGCGGACCAGGTATCATGGAAGCGGGTAATAAAGGGGCTAGATTAAGTGGTGGCGCTAGTGTAGGACTAAACATTGACCTACCTTTTGAACAAGGACATAACCCTTATGTCGATATGGACAAGGTGTTGAATTACCGCTACTTCTTTGTAAGAAAGGTCATGTTTGTCAAATATGCTCAAGGATTTATAGTCATGCCTGGAGGATTTGGTACTTTAGATGAATTATTTGAGGTACTAACACTCATTCAAACCAAAAAAATCACTAAAGTTCCTATCGTATTAGTGGGTTCTGATTTCTGGGCAGGCATGAAAGGTTGGATGAAGAATGTGATGTATGAGCAATTTGGAAATATCAATGAAAAAGATCTAGACTTAATCCCTGTTGTAGATACAGCAGAAGATGCAGTAAATTTTATTTGTGATTATTATAGAGGAGGAGATGGTGGAGAATTATCCCCTAATTACGATCTATCCGAACAAAATCCTTATGATTCCTAAATGATTGACTGCTAGCATATTCTCGTATTTTAGCGAGATTGTTTCAAAAGGTAATCTACAAAAAACAACACAGAATTTATTATCGCAAAATCACAAAGCACACATAGACAAAATACTATGTGTGCTTTGTGATTTTATGGTAAAATTAAATTTCGCACTATTTGGAGTAATCGGGTATTTGAGACCACCATCTTTTAGCAATCAATTCTTCTCTCTTTATCTACCTTGCCTAACCTGTATATAATCCACTGCCTGGTGAACCGTTTGAATCTTTTCGGCTTCCAGAATCGGAATTTCCATATCAAACACCGTTTCCAATTCCATCACCAATTCCGCAAAATCTAAAGAGTCCAATCCCAAATCTTTTATAAAAGAAGCCCTGTTGGTAATCGCTTTTTCGGCAATCCCCATATTGGCAAGGATGTTTGTAATTTCTTGTTGTATATTTTGTTGAGTCATAGAGTAATTTTCAAAAAAAAACCTATTTTTTCAAATCTGTCCTTTGTGTCGTATTATACCATCGCTTCCCCACTAAAATACAAAACAACACCGCCGTATAAAGTAAGGTATAAGTCATAGTTTTAGTTAGGTTTTATAAAAAGTCATTTTTGTTTCCTAGCTTGCAATTTGATAGTTGGTAGGGGCTGCTGCTAGGTAAAAATCCGAATTTCATGTTACCTAACTATGAATTAACGATTAATTGTATGTACAATTGTGTTTATAAATAGCAGACTTACCCTTTACGTTCAGAACCTGAGTAATGGCAGATTTTAAATATTTTCTATTTTATAAACCTTTTAATGTGTTAAGTCAATTCACAAAGGAAGTGCCTAGCCATGTGACGCTAAAAGATTTTTATAACTTTCCATCAGAGGTGTATCCTGTCGGACGATTGGATAAAGATAGCGAAGGCTTACTAATCCTAACGAATGATAACCATTTGAAACACCGCCTCTTAGAGCCTACTTTTCAGCATAAACGAACATATTGGGTGCAAGTAGATAATATACCCACGGAAGAGGCCCTTCAACAACTACGGTCAGGTGTTAAAATCCGTATTAAAAAACTTCCTTATTTCACCAAACCTGCACAAGTTACACTATTGGCAAATGCCCCTACCCTACCTGAACGTGATCCACCTATCCGTACCCGACTCCATATCCCTACTGCTTGGTTAGAGCTAACTATCAAAGAAGGAAAAAATAGGCAAGTCCGAAAAATGTGTGCCGCAGTTGGCTTCCCCGTTTTGCGTTTGGTTCGTATCGGTATTGAACAATTGACGTTGGGGGATTTAGCGTTGGGAGAAGTTCGTGAGATAGAGGGTACAGAATTGTATCGATTGGTGAAAATTAAAACAAAATAAAAATACGACTACTACATTTTATTCGATGAACAGTGGCTGGCGAATATTTTTTACAAAAATTAGATTCAATCCATTTTATCTTTTCCTATTATTGCGGCATGGAATTAAAGAACGATTTATTGATACGGACAGCGATGGGAGAAGCAGTAGAACGCCCTCCCGTTTGGTTAATGAGACAAGCAGGAAGAATTTTGCCTCAATATCGAGCCTTACGAGGTAAATTAAGTGGGTTTAAAGAACTAGTGGAAACGCCTGCCTTAGCTGCCGAAGTAACGATCCAGCCAGTTGATGAATTAGGAGTAGATGCCGCCATTATTTTCTCCGACATTTTGGTTATTCCTGAAGCCATGGGTTTGCCTTATGAATTGATCGAAAAGAAGGGACCTCTTTTTCCAAAGACCATTCAAACGGCTACGGATATTGAGCAGTTGCAGAGTGGTGCAAAAGCAGCCACAGAATTACACTATGTGTATGAAGCTATTAAGATTACTAAACAAGAATTGAATGGACGAGTGCCATTAATTGGCTTTGCGGGCGCCCCATGGACTATTTTTGCCTATATGATAGAAGGTTCTGGTAGTAAGACTTTTTCTAAAGCAAAACGCTTCTTGTACCAGCATCCTGACCTAGCGCATCAATTATTACAAAAAATCACCGATAGTACAATAGCCTATTTGCATAAAAAAGTTGATAGCGGTGTCAATCTGTTACAAATATTTGATTCTTGGGCGGGTATTCTAACACCTGAATTGTATCGAACTTTTGCCTTACCATATACCCAGCAAATTGCCAATGCCATTAAGCGAGTACCATTGACGGTATTTGCAAAAGGGGCTTGGTTTGCTTTAGCGGATATAGCATCTATTGAGTGCAATGTGATTGGATTGGATTGGCAGACTTCTCCCCAATATGCACGGCAATTTGTGGATAAGGTATTTCAAGGAAATTTAGATCCCTGTCAATTATACGGACAAGCAGACGAGGTGAAGCAAGCGACGCTGTCCATGTTAGAATCTTTTGGAGGACAGCACATTGCCAATCTGGGACATGGCGTATATCCAGATACGCCTTTGGATAATGTCAAGGTGTTTGTGGATACCGTTAAGTCTGTTGTCTATCAACCTGACCATCAAGCAATCAAATCTTAAGAGATGACCACGATCAACCGACGACCCGCTACTGGCGAATATGGTGACTATTATTTTAAATATATTACCTTAGTAGAAGGGACCGATATCCTACAAGAACTACAACAATCTAAAAATACTTTCCTAGCATTTCTGCAAAGCCTACCTGAAGATAAATGGGACTACTCCTACCGTTGGGGCAAGTGGACCATCAAAGAAGTCATCTTACATCTAATTGACACCGAGCGAGTTTTTGCTTATCGTGCCTTGCGAGTAGGCAGAAAAGATACCACCGCTTTGCCAGGCTTCGAACAAGACGACTATGTTCCTGCTTCCCAAGCAGCTCAACGCACTCCTGCTTCTTTGATCGCAGAATATGCTGCCGTGCGGGAAGCGAGTATTCAATTATTTAAAAACTTACCGCTTGAAGCCTTCGACCAAATTGGTACGGCTAGTGAAAATCCGATTTCGCCGCTTGCTACGGCCTATATCATTGCAGGTCATCAACAGCATCACTGGAATTTGTTTGTTGAGCGGTATTTGTGA
>CALJIQ010000447.1 GCA_937973995.1 uncultured Saprospiraceae bacterium | reverse complement strand
TATTAGCTAATTAGGCGTGTTCAGTAGCGTCTGGAAAATAATTAATAATCAATAATGTTACACTACTTATTTTTGCTCCTTTTCTGTCACTCATCTGTAATGCCTTCAAAAATTAACAGGAGTACTTTTTATCTAAAAGTTTGAATGTCCAAAATGCTCAATAGGTATTTTATTTATTTCTTGGTTGTCGCAAAAAAAACTATCGCCGAGCTTGAGAGGCGTAATCTTTATGATACGGATACCGAACAACTAACTACATGGTACGTTCTATAGAAAATCAATTTCTTTTAAACCATATTCATGAATCTTAGAAATTTGTTCAAGAAAACCTGGTCAGCAGGGTTACTCATTTTTTCAATGTTGGCTTTTAAGAGCAACAATAAAGTGGAAGAGATTGTAGATGCTATCTCAGAAGAGGAAGATCCAACTAAGCAAAAACCTTTGAAGAAATAACTCTTGGTTTAAGCAAATGGAGCGCACTAAAATTTAAAATAAAAAGTAGCTCCCTCTCCCAAAGTACTACTGACCCATATTTTTCCTCCATGACGATTCACAATTTTTTTAACGATAGAGAGACCAATTCCCATTCCTTCATATTCCCCTTCGGTATGAGTTCGGTAAAAGGGTTGAAAAATTTTAGTAGATTCTTCTTTCCGTACACCAATTCCATTATCTCGTACAAAATAAACGGATTGCCCATTTCTGTCGGTTTGACCAATTGAGACTTGCGGATTCGCTTCTTTACTGCTGTACTTAATAGCGTTACTTATCAAATTTTCCATCGCAATAGTAAGAAAAGCGCTATCCCCTCGTATTTGCATACCATCTTGAACTTTAATGGAGTAATTATTTTTTGGAGCGATTCTTATCAATACATTATTACATAGATCACTAAGATCAATGGAGCGATGATGTAATTCTGTAAAACTGATTTTTGATAAATTCCATATATCCTGAATCACAGTGTCTATTCTAATAGAATTAGTTTTTAACTCCCGTAATAATTCCTTTCCTAAAGAATCCAGTTGCTCCCTATACGTTTCATCTAATAGGTTTAAAAAGCCTTCCATATTTTTGAGAGGGGCTCTCAAATCATGCGCCACAGAGTAACTAAAACTCTCTTGCCTTTTGTTCGCCTGTTGAAGCTGAGCATTCAATTGAGTTACTTCTTTTTGTTTCAATTGTAGTTCGAATTCTGAGACGACCTGATTAGCAAGTACCCGAAGCATCTCAATTTGTTGCGCTGTCAATTGTCGTGGAACTTTATCAACAACACATAATGCGCCAATCGCAAATCCATCAGGCGTCACAAGTGGAATCCCCGCATAGAACCGCATGGATGAATCTTGCAATACTAGCGGACAATCAGCAAACCGCTCATCATCTAGCGCATCTTCCACTACCATTGCCTTGTTAGGTTCGTTGATAGCATGAGCAGCGTAGGCTATTCGACGTGGTGCTTCGGATTGCTCCAATCCTACTTTGGCTTTGAACCAACAGCGATCTTTGTCAACTAAACTGATAAGGGAGATAGGGACGTTACAGATGCTAGCAGCCAGACTGACGATATCATCGTACGTTTTTGTAGGTAGGGTATTTAATATCTGATACCGATACAATGCCTCGAGTCTCTCGACTTCATTAGCAGGAATAGCTGGGCTTTCCATTAAATGTAATATTAGTATCGAATAGCAGTAGATCAAAGAAATTGAAGTGGCCTTAGGGCGTTTCTCTTTGCTACTTCATCCGTTACTTTGTTTAAAATCGAGGCTCTTTACACATTCGTTAGAAATTATTTCCTAATGAATTGGTATTCAGTAAAGGTAACATATTTATAAATGATAAGTTGTTTTATTTGGAATAAAGCAACTGCTGATATTTCAGGATTTGATGAAATAATAGAAAAAAATTGTAATAAAACTTTCATAAATAACTGATTGTCAATTATTTAAAAAATTGGCATCATTTTAATACTTGTAGGGAAAATAAACTTAAAACAATACCTTATGAGACGTCCGTCGTTTGAACTTACAATACCTAAAAGTAATTCCAACCATGAAACGACCCAATTGAAAATAAGAAAAAGTATATACGGAGAAATCAGAAAACTAGAGAAATCATTAGCTTTCTCCAAAGAAGATATTGACTTATACTCAAATATTTTGCTCACTATTTTACAGAAAGATGCTAGTACGGAAGTCACTGCAAAGGCAAGACTTTTTTTGGTGAAGCAACTAAAACTGAAAGAAATATTAAGAGACCTAACAACTCGACAACAATCTCTTGGAAATCATTGGAAATCTTATCCACCTTCTAATATTCCGACACATTCAGAAATTACCCGACAACTTTCTCAACTAGTAGAAGAGGTTAGAATTTTCCATGAAATCCATTTTTCTGTGAAGCGAACGTACCTCCGCTTCGCTCATGAACAATTCCAACTTGGATCTAGGCAACCGCTCATGGTTGCCTAATTTTCTTTCTTAAAAATAACAGGCATTTCAAAAATCTATTTCCGTAAAATGTACGGTGTCGAGGCTACGCCCCTTTTATCCTTATTAAAATATCGTTTCTATAGACAGTTCCGAAGCTAAAGCCCCTATTTTGTTACCCCAAAAAGATGTGGGGTATCAATAGATTTCAAAAATGCCAGTTATCTAATCCCGTCCAAAAATATATCTATCAGAACAAGCTACCCACAGCTATATTTATTGAACTTTCAGGTACTTCATCCTTTTTAGTGAAAACCATTTTTCACCAAAAAAAGATGTATTATGAATTTTCTAACCTCCTTATTAGTAAATGGACTAGTCGTATTTTTAGTAGCTAACATTCTTCCGGGTGTAGAAATTACCAGTTATTTATCAGCCACCATAGTAGCGGTATTATTAAGCTTCGTAAATTCGTTTATTAAACCTATTATCACTATTCTTACATTGCCAATTACCATCTTAACATTAGGCTTGTTTCTTTTTATAATCAATGGTAGTATGGTACTGATTGTAGATTATATACTAGGAGGCTTTTTCGTGGATGGCCTATTGTGGGCAATCATTTTTTCTATTGTACTCGCCTTTTTCAATCTTGTTTTTGATGGATTTATTTCCAAAAATAACAGTCCGCTAACCTCATAAATAGGAATGATATGGAAGAATTATTAAGAGACATTTGGCAACATATTCAATCTTATTATAGCAGTATCATTGTTCTATTACCGAGAGTAATTGTAGCCTCGGTGATCTTTGCTTTTTTTTATATGCTAGCCAATAGAAGCAGACGTTTGGTAAATAACCGTTTATCCAGAAGAATGGATGATCCTTTGCTTGTCATTTTTCTGGGACAAGTAGCAAAGATTGTGTTGTTGATCGTAGCTTTCTTAATTGTTCTTCAAGTACTTGGCTTGGCGGGTATCGCTACTGGAATTGTTACAGGGGCGAGTGTCAGTGCTATCGTTATTGGATTTGCATTTAAGGATATTGGCGAAAATTTTCTAGCAGGTATTATGCTGGCGTTTAACCGTCCTTTCCAAGTGGGAGATACGGTAGAGTTGGATGGGCACAAAGGAAAGGTGGTTGCGCTAAATTTGAGAAATGCTAGAATAAAAACATTCGATGGAAAAGATATATTTATTCCAAATGCCAACATTATAAAAAATCCAGTGGTCAATTATACAATGGATGGATTTCTCCGCCACGACTTTATAGTTGGTCTGGAGTACGGTTCTGATGTAAGTGATGCGATCAAAATAATCTTAGCTACCCTAAAAAATGTGGAAGGTATTCTGCATACGGGAAAGCCACCCTCTGTTGCAGTTAGCGATTTAGGAGAGAACGCCTTAGAATTGATTGTTTACTATTGGATAGATACCTTTGATAAAAATATCAATGCTAATATAATAAAGACAGAGTCGGTTGACCGTATTCTTACTGAATTGGATAAAGCTGGATTTTACTTGCCTGGACAAGTAATCGAAATGAAAAATTATAAAGGCGAGAATTTATTGATGAAAGGAAATAGTTAGGAACGAGGGATAAATAAGGTTTCTATGTGCCTATTACATAGCGACCTAAGTTTTGCGCAAATTTGGCAAAAGTTTGCTCGGCAACTAAAGTTGCCTCGCAATAGGGTTTCTTTAGCGGCAG
>CALJIQ010000446.1 GCA_937973995.1 uncultured Saprospiraceae bacterium | reverse complement strand
CAGTACCATAAATTTTATGCCTCGCTTGCTACGCAAGCTCGGCAGTGAGGTTCTTTTAGCGACAGCGATTTAAAAAGCGTTTTTTCAAAAACGCTTTTTAAATCGCTGCCGCTAAAGAAACCCTATTGCGAGGCAACTTTAGTTGCCGAGCAAACTTTTGCCAAATTTGCGCAAAACTTAGGTCTCTATTACATAGGCACATAGATCACGATAGGCTTTCAAAAATTTTATGAAATAAAATTTTTGAAAGAAACTATGTGTCCTACTGTACCTATGTGTTTAAAGATCCACGCCTAATTTGTTTGAAATTAGTAAGGCTGAAATTTTTCTTAACACCCTTAACAAATACGAAAATTCATAAAAAAAAGGGAATACAACAATAGTCATATTCCCTTTTTTAAATCTAAATGGAAGCCTGTTTACTTCTGATTACCTCCTCCAACTTTATCCACTATAGATTTGAAAGTACCTTCATGATTCATCGCTAAATCTGCTAATACTTTTCGATTGAGCTGGATACCTTCCTGAGAAAGTTTGTGCATAAATACGGAATAAGACAATCCATACTGTCTAACCGCTGCATTAATTCTAGCTATCCACAATCTTCTAAAAGCTCTTTTCTTTTGCTTACGATCTCTATAGGCGTAAGTCAAGCCTTTTTCAACCGCATTTTTGGCAACTGTGTATACTTTGGAACGTGCGCCAAAGTATCCCTTTGCCATTTTCATGATTTTTTTTCGTCGCTTTCTGGATGCTACTGCATTTACAGAACGTGGCATATGGTTATTTTTTGCAATGCAGGGGAATTAATGATGAATTTTGAATGATGAATTTTGAATGGAAAACATTCAAAATTCAAAATTTATCATTCAACATTAGCCTCTCTTTGGACCTACATTGAGTGAAAAATAAAGTAAAGGCCCTCTAGTTAACTAGAAGTCTTTCAATTCTTTTTTGGTCGTTTTCATGAACTAGAGCAGAACCTCTTACCCGTAGTTTTGCTTTACGACTCTTTTGTCTTTTCCGGTGAGATGTATTCGCTTGAAAACGCTTAATCTTACCAGAACCCGTGCGCTTGAAACGTTTCTTCGCACTGGAATGGGTTTTCATCTTCGGCATTACTGCTTCTTTTATCGTTAATTACAAATATGATAACTGGTTAGGTGTTATGGTATTTTGGTTTTGTGGTATTTAGGTGGAGCTTACTTTTAAGAAAAATTTATCGGCTTTTAACCTTATTTTTCATATAGACAGCTCAGCCATACTACCAAAACGCCATAAAACCATAATACCTAGTCAATTACAAATATGGTATAGGTTTACCACCCCTTTCTCAAAAGGTTTGCAAAGATAGCTACTTATTAGGTAAATTGAAAGATGTAAGTCTGGAAAATAAGGGGATTAGAATGGCTAGATTGTAATGATTGTTTGATGGTCAGTATTCATTGACAATCAAACAATCATGGCAATCTTAACAATCCTACTACTTCTTACCCTTTTTCTTAGGCTGGACGATGACGGTCATTCGGCGACCTTCCATTTTAGGCAGGGCTTCAGCAGAACCAAAATCTTCTAATTCCTTCAGAAAACGAAGCAATAATAGCTCGCCACGCTCTTTAAAGACGATGGTTCGTCCTCTGAATTGAACGTATGCCTTTACTTTTGCTCCTTCTTCTAAGAATCGTTGGGCATGTTTTGTTTTGAAGTCAAAATCGTGATCATCGGTATTAGGACCGAATCGAATTTCTTTGACGACCGTTTTGACTGCCTTGGATTTGATTTCTTTCTGTTTCTTCTTTTGATCGTACAAAAACTTCCTGTAATCAATGATTTTTACGACCGGCGGTTTTGCTTTAGGAGAGATTTCAACGAGATCTAAGTCTAGATCATCCGCCCATCTTTTGACTTGGTTGGTTTTGTAAACATCAGTAGCTACGTCTTTTCCTGCTACTTTACTTACTTCTTCTAGATTATCGCCTACCAATCGGACTTCTGGAACACGGATCATGTCATTGATCCTAAATTTGATTTCTTCTTTTTGGTTGCGATTCCTACGAGGTTGTCTTCTTGCCAATAGATTTATTAAATTTAATTAGATAATGTGCTGTTGAAAAGGAGTCAGGGGTCGGGAGTCAGGGGTCAGGTAGTGTTTCGGCAATTGGAAGGTAGTGCTTTTAAGAAAGAGCAAATTCCCTTGGATTACCTGAAAACGTTCTGACTCCTGACCCCTGATTCCTGTCTCCTAAGTATCAAACAGCGTTTATAACAATAGTTTTACTATATATATAAGGTGAAAAAGTGCTTGAAAGTTTCAAAAAGCTATTTTTTTTCAAAGGTACTCATTAAATGAGTATTTTAATAAAAAAAGGTTGATTGATAGGATAGTACCTATTAATCAACCTTTTACTATTTAATATTTAAAACCCAACTTGCAAAAACGCTATTACTAGCGGAAGCGTTTTCTTATTTGACATCCGAAACCTTTTTGGAATATCCGATTTCTAATGTCTCTTCTTTTTCCTTCAAGGAAGCTACTAATTCCGTTCCTTCAGGAGGATTTTCATTTAAAATGAATTCTGCTAATGGGTCTTCAAGATATTTTTGAATGGCTCGGTGTAAGGGTCTTGCTCCAAACTGAGGATCAAATCCTTTTTCCGCTACAAACTTTTTAGACTTATTGGTTAATTTCAACTTATAACCCATGCCATCTAATCTCGCATACAAATCTTTCAAGGCAATATCTATAATCTTGAATATATCTTCTTGACTTAAGCTATTGAAAACGACTACATCATCAATTCTATTTAAGAATTCTGGAGAGAAAGTACGCTTTAAAGCCGTTTGGATAACGCTTTTTGCATCGTCATCCGCTTGGTCTTCTCTGGCCTTTGTTTTGAAACCAACCCCTTGTCCAAAATCTTTTAATTGACGGACCCCAATATTAGAGGTCATAATAATCATGGTGTTTTTGAAATCTACCTTTCTACCCAATCCATCAGTCAACTGACCATCATCTAGCACTTGTAAAAGGATGTTAAACACATCTGGGTGTGCTTTTTCGATTTCATCCAATAACACCACAGAGTAAGGCTTTCTACGGACTTTTTCTGTTAATTGACCACCTTCTTCATATCCCACATAGCCTGGAGGCGCACCGATTAATCGGCTCACAGAGAATTTCTCCATGTATTCACTCATATCAATGCGAATCAAAGCATCATCTGAGTCGAATATGTATCTAGCTAAAGCTTTAGCTAACTCCGTTTTACCAACCCCTGTAGGGCCTAAGAAAATAAAGGAACCAATTGGCTTGGTTGGATCTTTCAGACCCACTCTATTTCTTTGAATCGCTTTTGTGATCTTAACAATTGCCTCATCTTGCCCAATCACCATGCTTTTGATGTCTTCCCCCATACCAATGAGTTTTTTACTCTCATTTTGGGCGACTTTCTGAACAGGAATACCTGTCATCATAGACACTACTTCGGCAATATGCTCTTCATCTACTGGATACCGCTTGGATTTAGATTCTTCTTCCCAATCCATTTTGGCGATTTCCAATTGGCGGATTAATTTAGACTCATCATCTCTTAAATCCGCAGCTTTTTCATATTTCTGGTCTTTGACCGCTTTATTCTTATCTTCTTTGATCTTTTCAATCTGCCGCTCTAACTCCTCAATATGCTTCGGTACATGGATGTTTTTCAAATGTACTCTAGCCCCTACTTCATCTAACACATCAATCGCTTTATCTGGAAGAAAACGATCACTTATGTACCGATTACTTAGCTTCACACATGCTTTGATTGCATCATCAGAGTAAGTAACATTGTGGAATTCTTCGTACTTAGGTTTGATGTTTTCGAGGATATTCACCGCTTCTTCTGGAGAAGGTGGATCTACGAGTACTTTTTGGAATCTTCTATCTAAAGCACCATCTTTTTCGATATGCTGGCGATATTCATCTAACGTAGAAGCACCGATACATTGTAATTCTCCTCTTGCTAAGGCAGGTTTAAAGATATTAGAGGCATCCAAAGAACCCGTAGCCCCTCCCGCACCAACAATGGTGTGAATTTCATCAATGAAAAGGATCACATCTCGTGATTTTTCCAATTCATTCATGATGGCTTTCATTCTCTCTTCAAATTGCCCTCTGTATTTGGTGCCAGCAACTAAGGCAGCTAAATCTAGCATGACAATTCGCTTATCAAATAAAGTACGAGACACTTTTCGTTTGATAATGCGTCTTGCTAAACCTTCTACGATAGCTGTTTTCCCAACACCAGGTTCCCCTATTAAAATAGGGTTGTTTTTCTTCCTTCTACTAAGGATTTGAGAAACCCTTTCTATTTCGTTTTCACGACCGATAATTGGGTCTAGTTTGCCTTCTTCCGCAAGTTTAGTAATATCCCTTCCGAAATTATCTAAAACTGGAGTACGGGATTTGTTAGAGCCTTTTCTTTGGCTACTACCTCCACTATAGCTACGACCTCCTTGGTTATCCTCATCCTCATCATAATCATCCTGATCTTGCGGAGCTTCGTTGAAAATAGCAGGATCGTTGAAATCTTCTTCGTGTTTCACGTATTCTAATTCTGATTTAAAGGTTTCATAATCCACATCAAATTGTTCTAAAACTTGAGACGCTGGATTGTCCTTATGTTTTAAAATGGATAATAGGAGGTGTTCTAAGCTTATTTCGTGATCTTTCAAGCGTTTTGCTTCTAAGAAGGTAACTTTTAGAACGCGTTCTGCTTGTTTATTTAGAGGAAGACTATCCACCGTCAACGAGGCGGTCATAGACGGTCTTCTTTCTATGGAATCTTCAATGATTTGGGTTAATTCTTTTGGATTCACTTCTAGGGACTTCAACACTTTCAAAACAATGCCCTCTTTATCATTGATAATACCTAATAATAGGTGTTCTGTTCCGATGTAATCATGCCCTAACCTCAATGCTTCTTTACGGCTATTGGCGATTACTTTCTTGACTTTGGGAGAAAATTTTTTGTTCATGATTATTCAGACCGTTGGGGTGATTGGTTACCGGATTTAAAACTGGCTTGTTCTATTTGCAAGAATCAGTGTAGGTCAATCACCTGTGAAACATTTGGGTGAACCGATCAAAGACAGTGCATGCTTGTATATACAAAACAATAATACAGATTCTTTATAAACAAAACAAAACAAAGTCTCAATTAGTTGCTAAAAATTAAGCCTCTCTTATTTATCCTCTAATTGTAGAGGTCTAAATACCATATAATCCAAATTTCAAGCTCCAAATTCCCCCTAAAACCATCTTTGATTTGGGTGATTTTGGAACTGGTAATTTGAGATTTGGATTTTAACTCTTTTTAATTGAAAAAATAATGCCACCTATGTATTCTTACCTACTTTGTCATTCGCTATTCTCTTTTTGACAGTTACTCTACTAACTCTCGATGGGGCTTCAATTATTGTGAACAAAAGTTTTTTTAATACTTCTTTATTGGTAAATTAGCGATCTGAAATATGTTGAATCAAAAAGTGAAGTAAAATTGTATTTTCTCTATATTCTTGTATTCAATACATAAGTAAAAGATAGAGAATTATTTAAATTTGAAATTAATATGAAATACAGTGTTGATAAACAAGAACGATACTCCATTTTTACACTTAATGAGTTAAGTTTAAACTCTATCATTGCGCCAGAAGTGAAGTCTGAATTTGTGATTTTTAGGAATGAAGGGGTGAAGAATTTAATTCTTGATTTATCGAATGTAGAATTTGTGGATTCTTCTGGTCTTAGCGCCATATTGACAGCTAATCGCTTATGGAAAGGAGAGGGTCTATTCGTTATTACAGGGGTTGACCATGCGGCGGTCAAAAAATTAATTGAAATTTCTCGCCTCGATTCCGTGCTTACGATTATCCCCACTATCGGAGAATCGACCGATTATGTGATGATGGATGTATTGGAAAAAGAATTGATCGCTGATGCGGATTCTGATGATAATATGCAATAATAATTTTGAATGATTGAATTTTGAATGAAGTACATCACACATTCAAAATTCAACATTTCTCTACAATCCATTCTCAATCACATTCAACATCTTAATAGTAGCCTTAATAGCGGCAATCGCTTGATCAGAATCCAAGCCATTGGTTTTAAATTGCTTGCTTTTAAACTTCCAAGTAATGGTCGTATGGCATAAGGCATCCGTTCTGCCACCAGGAGGGATGGTAACATTATAATCCGTAAGGGTAGGGTAGGGCTTGCCTAGATCATCATATATTCGCCAGAGTGCATTCATAAAGGCATCATACTGTCCGTCTCCAGATGCAGTTTCTTCATATTCTTTCCCATCAATTTCTATTCTCAGAGTAGCTACGGATCTTAAACCTTCTGCTACGGATAAAGCATAATTTTTGATTTTTATTCGTTGCTTTATTTGTTGACTTTTTAATACATCTGCTATGATATAAGGTAAATCTTCTTTAGTGACCACTTCTTTTTTATCGCCTAGCTCGTTAATTTTTTTGGTAAGCTTTTTCATAGAAGGGACATCTAGTTCGATGCCTAGCTCTTCGAGATTTTTTTTGATACTGGCTTTTCCTGCCAACTTGCCGAGTGCATAGGAGTGTTTTCTATTAAATCGTTCTGGTTTTAATTCGTTGTGATAGAGGTTGTCTTTATTATCTCCATCGGCATGGATGCCGCTGGTTTGAGTAAAGACAAATTCGCCAATCAAAGGTTTATTTTCTGGTATTCTTATCCCAGAAAAGGATTCCACTATCTTGCTAATCTGGAATAATTTCTTTTCGTTAATGGCTAGCTCATGTTCCCGTAGATGGTCATTAACCACTCCTACTACGCTAGACAAAGGCACATTTCCTGCTCGTTCCCCTAAGCCATTCAGGGTAGCATGAATACAATTGATCCCCGCTTTGATAGCAGAATAGACATTAGCAGTAGCTAGGTCATAATCATTATGGGCATGAAAATCAAAATTTTGATCGGGGAAGCGTTGTAGCATGTCGCTACAAAATTGACCACTCTCATCAGGATTAAGGATTCCTAAGGTATCGGGTAACATAAAGCGGTTGACTCCTTCGTCTTTAATGCCTGCAATAATTTGATACACATATTCTGGTGAGCGGCGCATTCCATTGGACCAATCTTCCAGATAGACATTTACCGTAATGCCCATTTTGGTTGCTTGGCGAATGACCTGCTGAATATCGTAGATGTGTTCTTCTGGTGTTTTTCGAAGTTGGCTTTCACAGTGTTTTAGGGAACCTTTGCACAATAGATTAATGACTTTGCCACCAACCTCTTCAATCCAAGCAAGGGATAAATTATTGTCAACAAAACCTAGTATTTCTATGCGGTCTAAGTACCCTTCTTCTTTAGCCCAAGACATGATTTTCTTGGCTCCTTCTCTTTCCCCTTCGGATACCCTAGCAGAGGCGATCTCTATGCGATCTACTTTTAGTTCTTCTAATAAGAGTTTGGCAACTTGTAGTTTTTCTCCTGCTGCAAATGACACTCCTGAGGTTTGTTCCCCATCTCGGAGTGTGGTATCCATTATTGAAATTTTCATAGTTGGTGTTGCGGGTTACGGGTTGCGAGTTGCGGGTTACAACTCTCACTTGAGAAACCCGCAACCCGCAACTCGCAACACTAATTTCGACTTGCTTCAAACGCGCCAATCTTATCCTTAATGCTTAACAAATAATCAATATCATCATAACCGTTCAACAGGCATTTCTTTTTATAACCATTGATGTCAAAAGAAGTACTTTCGTCAGTATCTACTATGGTTAAGAGTTGTTTTTCCAAATCCACTTTCAATTCAACGTGTGGATTTACTTCAATAGCACAAAAGATATTATCTAAAAATTCAGGAGAAACAGTAATGGGTAGGATACCATTATTGAGGGAATTATTTCTAAATATATCAGCGAAAAAACTAGAAATCACTACTTTAAATCCATAATCTCCTACTGCCCAAGCCGCATGTTCTCTACTAGATCCACAGCCGAAATTCTTTCCGGCTACTAGAATCTCTCCTTTATAAACTGGATTATTCAAGACAAAATCCTTGATGGGCTGATTACTTCCATCATATCGCCAATCTCGAAAAAGATTCTCCCCGAAACCATCTCTAGTGGTAGCTTTTAAAAATCGAGCAGGAATGATTTGATCTGTATCTACATTTTCTATTGGCATGGGAACTGCTCTGGAGTATAAGGTATTGAATTTACTTACTGGCATTTTTTATTACGGTTGACGGTGGACGGCAGACGGTTGACGGTTTCCGTCCATATGTGGTCCAACTATTTATTAGATTTAATAGTAGGTAGATGGTGGATAATCAATCTTTGGAACAATGTTTAGTTCCGTCTACCGTGAAGCGTAGCGACCGTCCACCGTCTACCTTTTATGCTGGTACTTCTTCAAGGTATGTCCTTGGATCAACGACTTTCCCCTCCACTGCAACTGCGGCGGCTGTTAATGGACTCGCTAACATGGTTCTAGCGCCTGGACCTTGGCGACCTTCAAAGTTTCTATTAGAAGTAGAAACGGCATATTTGCCCTTTGGAATTTTATCATCATTCATTGCTAGACAAGCGGAACAACCCGGTTGTCTAAGTTTAAAACCAGCGTCTTCTAGGATAGCCGTAATCCCTTCTTCATTAGCTTGTCTTTCTACTTGCTTGGAACCTGGGACAATCCACGCAGTAACATGTTGAGCTTTCTTTTTGCCCTTTACAAATTGGGCTACCTCTCGTAAATCTTCTATCCTTCCATTAGTACAGCTACCAATAAATACATAATCTACTTGTTTGCCGATCATGGATTCGCCCGCATTAAAACCCATGTAGTTCATGGATTTTTGGAAGGACTTGGTTTCACTTTGTTCAATGTCAGTTAGATTTGGAATATTGCCTGTAATTTTCACACCCATACCTGGATTTGTACCAAAGGTGATCATTGGTTCAATATCGGCAGCATTGTAAGTAACTTCTCTATCAAACACCGCATCTTCATCTGAATATAATTGCTTCCATTTTGCTAGTTCCGCCTCATAGTCTGCCCCCTTAGGCGAATATTTACGACCCTTTACAAACTCAAATGTCTTTTCGTCAGGAGCGATTAATCCACCTCTGGCGCCCATCTCAATACTCATATTACAGATAGTCATTCGACCCTCCATAGATAAATTGCGGATGGCCGATCCAGCATATTCCACAAAGTAGCCCGTTCCGCCTCCTGCAGTTAATTGAGCAATGATGTAGAGAATAATATCTTTTGCGGTTACGCCTTTCTTTAAATCTCCTTCAATATTAATTCTCATCTTTTTAGGCTTGGGCTGCAAAATACATTGCGTTGCCAACACCATCTCTACTTCACTCGTACCAATCCCAAATGCCACGCAACCAAATGCGCCATGTGTAGAGGTATGACTATCTCCACAAACGATGGTCATACCCGGTTGGGTAACTCCTAACTGTGGACCGATCACATGCACGATTCCTTGATAGTCACTATTCAAACCATACAAATCAATATCGTGCTTTTCACAATTACGCGTTAAGGTATCTACTTGATATCGGGATAGTTCATCTGCGATTTCTTTATCCTGATTAATGGTAGGTACATTATGATCGGGGGTAGCAATGGTCTGTCTAGGACGAGCTACGGATAAGCCTCTATTTTCTAATCCTGTAAAAGCTTGTGGGCTTGTTACTTCATGAATTAGGTGTCGATCAATGTACAAAACAGAAGGCCCGTTTTCTATTTTTTCAATTACATGGGCATCCCATATTTTGTCGAATAGCGTTTTTCCTGCCATATTTTTTGGTTGAATGTTTTTCTATTTAAATCAATGATAGGGCATTTTTAAGTTACCAATGCCCCTAGATGTTATGGATGCTAGATACTGTTTATCTGGACACTAACAACAATAGCTTCCTTTAGCTAGTATCTATTTTTGGTGAGGTTAGGTTAGGGCTGCAAATTTACGACCTATTTACTTTATTTTTTATATAAATAAAGGATAGTTTACGATTTCTAATAAGGGAAAAAGATAAGTTCTTATTGCTCCGGTTCTTTTATACGTAGCGCCAATAAACCAGAAATGATAAAAAAGACCCCTCCAAGCAATATGGCTTTCACAGCACTACTATCTAAAAGGTATTTTACTATCGGACCAAATGTCAAAGTTTGGATACCCATAGGAATAACAATCATCATATTTAATATACCCATATACACCCCCCGTCTATCTTGAGGAACCGCCTTGGATACCATTGAATATGGAATACCCATCATAGCCGCCCAACCTATTCCAAATAAAACCATGGGTGCAATTACCCAAAGCGGATCCGTAATATATGGAATGGACAGCATGGCAACTCCAGTTAATAACAAACTTAATACATAGACCTTCTTACCACCAAATCGCAGAGCTAGAGGGACTAGGGCAAGTGCAAAAACTATAGTGGAGATATTGTAAGTAGTATTCATTTTTGCAGCCTGACTCAAAGCCATAGACTTATCAAAATTCATACTCTCTTCAAACATCGGAGCGATAAACTGCCAATATATGAACAAGGCATACCATTGGAACAAATAAACACCTGATAAACTCCACATGAGTTTTGGCATGTCTTTTATAGCCTCTGTAATTTCAACAAAAGGAGCTTTAATACGATCTATAAACGACAAGCCCTTAGCTCTATTAATCTCTTCCAACTCTTCATCAGATGGCGGAATTTCAGGGGTTTTTGAAATAGACCAAAGAATGGTGACAACAGACAATACCGCACCTATAAAAAATGAATAATATAGCCATTCAGGGATGGTGCCGCTTACAGTTGCCTCCGTTCCACTAAACCAATCTTGAAAAATGAAAATGGATGCATTGGCTAATACGATTCCAGCCCCTACAAACAAACTCTGCATTTGGTATCCAAAGCTTAATTGTTTTTCTGGTAATTTATCCCCCACAAAAGCACGATAAGGCTCCATCGCCATATTATTTCCAACATCGAGAATCCATAACAATCCTACCGCAAACCAAAGGGAAGGGCTATAGGGAAAAGCAAATAAGCATAAGCTACCAAGTATAGCACCGATTAAAAAGAAGGGTTTCCTTCTTCCCCATTTTGAAGACCAAGTTTTATCTGAAATGGCTCCAACTATTGGTTGTACAATTAGGCCTGTAACTGGGCCCGCTAAATTGAGTAACGGCAATTGTTCAGGGGCAGCTCCTAAAAATGAAAATATGGGGTTTATAGCAGTTTGTTGTAAGCCAAAACTATATTGAATTCCTAGAAAGCCAACATTCATATTAAAAATCTGCCAAAAAGATAAACTTGGTTTCGAAACCTTCATTGGTTCGTTTTTATTAATATTTTTTTTAGAAAAAAGAAAAATGAAAGGTAGGAAATAAAGGAGAAAAAAAGAAAAAGGGTAGAAAAAAGAAAAGAGCGAAGTTTTGAGATGTGCTTCGCTCTTGTAAGAAATCACCCGACTGTTATATCTTGAAATTTGCGGTATAGCAAATGTTTTATGCTAGTAATATTGGGGAGTAAAAAGACAATTTAGCTTGAAAATAATTCTTTAAAAAAAAGCCTGTCTTTGTATAACAGTTCAAATGTATAGCTTTTTTTAACAAATAGTTAATGAATGTTAAAAAAATTAGTCTGCTATTGGCAAAATAGCATGTCACAATTTTTTTTGTAATAAACATACGGATTCAACAAAAGATAAATTTGTCAAATTGGATAATGGCAAATTCTATTCCTTAACTCTTTTGCAAATAACCACTCAATGATACCCCTTATTGTCGTTATAAATAAAACAAATATGAATTGTTAGAAAAAAAAATGTGCAAAAAAATAACTAACCCATTTTACCTCAACGGTTGAAGGAGAATAGTTCTTTCTCAAGAGAAGCCCCTTATATGTCGAGGGCGTCTATATCGAAGTTAATAAGTAAAATAGCGGATGAGGCTTTTATGAAATCTTCCTAAATTTTGTTATAAATCATTGCTTTTGCCTATTACAAGAAGCAACCTCACTTGCATAGGATATTATTAACAAAGGATATTTGTTTAAGTAACCGTAGAATAAGTCATATTAACTTATCATTAACCCTGTCACAATATTCTTGATTGAAGAATAAAAATATTGTAATTATTCCTCTGTTCTGTTGCTGTTTTTTTAAAAAGGATACGAAGTGTTTATCATATTATAAAAATACGTTAATGATTTCTACCGTATTAATGTTATGTTTCCTTTTTCATAAAATTCATTATTATCGAGGCATCCTACATATAAATAGTAGCCAAAAACACCAGAAGGCTGTGGCACCCCATTTTTAGTTCCATCCCAACCAATGGATGAATCAGTAGTTTCAAAGATTTTATCTCCCCATCTATCATAAATGATTAGTTGTATCTCTTGTATAATTTGTCCTCTTAGGTATAGAATATCATTCTCCCCGTCCCCATTGGGTGTAAAAGCATTTGGGAGAAATATATACGGTCTGGAACAAATACCAGAGACAACAGATACTTCTTGTATTGCTTCTGCGGTGCAACCATATTGATCTGTAACAGACACTTGGAAAAGGGTATTTTCTATTGGGGAAGCAGTTACACTAGCGGTATTTGGATTATCTAATAATTCAGAAGGGGTCCATTGGTAGGTATAATTGGGATCGTAAGTGGCATTCAATACTAGGGTATTACCTTCCACGACGGAAGTTTGATTGGTTGCTATTGCGACCATCGGTAAACTTTCTCCCACTTCTACTTCTATGGTGCCTGAAAAAGTACACCCTACATTATTTTGTGCTTCAAATTGATAATAAGTGGACTCGGTTGGCTGTATGATTAATTCATTATTATTTCCTTCCATTGCCTGCTCTTCAATTTTCCAAGAATAAGTCAATGGAAAATCAGAAGTAGTGTTTACAATCAAGGTATCAGTTCTTCCTAAACAAATTTCATATAACGGCTCATAGGAAATTTCTAATAGCTGATAATTGATAGGAATGGTTCTTTGCTGAACACAGCCCAATACATCTTCCAATTCTAACGTAATACTAGAAGATTCTTCAATTATAGTATTGAATTCCGCTGCATAACTAAGCGTATCTCCATTAGGGGATAACCACCACTGACGAGCAATATTGTTTCCATAAACATATAATTCAATTGGCGTATTGGACTCACAAATAGAAATGGGTTCATTGGTTATTATCTCGGTCGCTGATAGATGTGCAGGTATTTTTGAGGTTAAAGTATCCGTACAGGAAGGGTTTTCTTCATTGGTTAGTGTTAGGCTGATTGCTAGTTCTTCAAAGCTAGAAATGGAAAAAGTAGGTTCCTGTTCAGTTGAGGTCATCCCATTGCTCAAGGACCATTCCCAGGAGGTATTCGAAGGGACGAGAGAAGCATCCCATATTTTTACATCAAAGGAATTAGGTTGGCAATTCTCGACAGTCCAATGAAAATCTGCCTGAAGTTCCATCTCTTGGATTGGAATAGTAATTGTTTTTTGCAGAGAATTTTTACAACCTACTTCATTAATTACTTCTAATTGTACCGATAGGGTAGGCTCATAAATAAGCGCTACTTCTAGGTTATTTGAAAGCGAAGAAAATTGATTTAGATCTCCCTCTATATTCCATTGTGTAAAAATATTAGAGGAAGAGATACTAGTTAAAGCTAATTCCAAATCTTCTTGGCAGCCTTTCAGTTGATAGTCAAAATCTACTATTAAATCATTTTCGAGCAATTCTATTGTTTGAGACATGGAATCAATACATGTTCCATTGGTAGTAACGATTAATTGTACTTCATAAGAACCTGCCTCTAACACTTCAAATAGGGGTTGTAATTCCACCGAAGATTCTATCAATACTTGATTTTTAAAAACGTTCCAATTAAAACGGGTAATACCTTCTCCTAGATAAAGAGGGCTGATCGCAATATCCTTACATTGTTTTTCAGGTAAGCTAAAGCTAGCAGTCGTTATCTGACACGGAATGACATTATATTGAAAATCTCTTTTAGTGGTAGATAGTAATATCCCATCTCGATATTCCTCTACACATATTCCTACTACAAATTGACCTACGGTATTGGGAGTACCCTTCAATAATCCCGTAGAAGGATCAATAATAAGTGGGATACCACCCAGCACATTTTCTAAATTATAAGTAGGCTCATTCCAACGTACCTGTCTGTAAGGAGGCGGAAATGCTGGTCTTGGTCTAGGATTAATCAGGGAGATACCTCCTTCAAAAGGAGTACACAAAGAATAGACTAAGGAATCTCCATCCCTATCGTTCGCAGAGTGGTCGAATACTAATGGTTGATTGACACAAATAAAAGTAGGAGGCCAAGACTTTATTTTTGGACTGGTATTACAGGCTCGTAGTGCTGCTTCTGATACTTGTATTTCAAAGGTAGCACCTGTATTTAAGGGGTCAATAATATTTAAAATAGTAGCATTTCTACAACAACGTTGATAGGAAATATGATACCCACCTGGCCTAGGTAATAAAGTAAGGGTATCCTTATAAACAGTGGTCTCCACACAGATATTGGGGGGAGCGAGATAACAATCCTCTGCTTGTTCTACCGTATCTACGGAACCTAATAGAATGGGAACGGTTTGTAACAAAAGCCCTAATTGGTCATACACCGCCACATAGGCAGTGTCATCCATCAATGCTTCTCCAAGATAGCAATCTCTATAAACCGTTAGGGAAATTTCGTATGCTTGATCTCCGAGGCAAGTATAATTCATTTCGCCTCCAATAATATGAGTAGCTTGCAATAGTGGAAGGAATCCCACTAAGAATAGAAAAAAACAAACAAGTAATTTTCTCAATAGTACAGTAATCATTGTGTAAATTTTGTACAGCGTATTATTAGCTGCTTTACACTTGTTTACTGCCTTTTTTTATTCTGAAAGATAAAAGGCATTTCAAAAATACCAGTTATCTCGTATCGTCGATCTATAGGTTACGCACAATTAGACAACCCGTTCACTCGCAACCCATCCCTACTCATTACTAATAGTAGAAGATTCCGATCGACTACTAGTAATATTAAGAGGTGAATTTTTTGATTTTTCTACCCCCAATATCACCACCCTTCTTTCTTTGGATGCGGCTGGACTAAAGACAGACTGTCTTCTATTTCGGTGGCTATCACTTATACTAGAAGGGGCTTTAGATTCTCCATAAGGTCTTAATTCAAATTTAATAGCTCCATTATCCACATACTTTGCCATTTCGCCATTATTAAATTGGCGATAGTAATTATACATACTGCTGATTCGGCGCTTACTAAGATTCAAATTATAACTAGAAGAAGCTAGAGGACTGGTATAGGCCTGTACTTGGATCGTATAGCTTTTTCCTAATCGAAGACGTTCTAATATCTTAGTGGTGAAGTTATTGAACTTTGCATAACTAGATCGGACTTCATTTTCAAAAAATCGATCAATTTCTGCCTCTGCCATTATCCGATTTTCTCCTGTTAATCCCCTCGAATATTCCCGCCTATATAGTTCCTTTCTTCTATTGTATTCTTCGTAGGTAATCGGATAGGTTTTTTCCGTTAGGGTATCTCTAGTACGTGGATCTGGACTATCGTTGTCGAAGTACAATGGAAATTGTTGAAAGACAGGAAGGAAAATATCTTCAGGAGGATCTTCTTCTAGATAGATTTCTTTTTCTAGAATTGGGCCTTTCCCTTCCCAAACAATCGTATTGAAGTCAACACTGTCGGGCTGATAGCCTATCTTATCTGCAATGATTCTATAATTTTTGCCTGATTCTAAGCGGAATTGATAGTCTTCAATACTAGCTAAAGCAATCTCTCTCACTCGGTTTCCTTCTTCATCAATTTCCCATAAGCGCACAACTGTATTGCTTAATGGATCATTTGTTTTTATATCATAAACGAATACATTTAAGCCTAGTGGAGATAAGTCCAGTCGTTCCACTAATTTATCACCAGGGGCAGCTTCATTGGTATTAAAATAGACCGTATCTGGAAAGAAATGGTCTTTTTGTCCAATGAGCATATATTCTTTATCGCTCTTTACTTTGTAATAATGCTTATGTCCTATCGGTAATCTTTTGAACGGTACTTCTATTGGGCTACCGGAGGATAAGTCATAGAGGGTGACGTTGACATCTGTTAAGGCACCTTCTGTTTCTGTGTTGAACGTTAAGGCAGTCAAATCCAATGGATAAGACTCTAATTTGAATTTGAAAATATCATTACAACAGACAGAGATTTCTTTTTCCAGAATGATAGAACCTTCTCTATTAGAGGCAAAATAACCCTCGTCTCCATACGCTGTCAAAGTGAAATACAAGTCATCATAACTGGTACTTAAAGGCATACCTACATGCTCGACCTCCCCCCAGTTAACGCCATCATCAATATAGACTTGGAATAGGTCAAAACCGCCTAGATTTTCTCGACCCTTTGAACTGAAATAGAACATTCTAGTATTCGAATGGAAAAAAGGAGAAGCTTCGTCTTTTGCTGTATTTACTAGTTCAAAATTAACAGGCTCGGAAAGTTGTCCATCTTCATCAATATCACAATACCATATATCCATACCTCCTTTACCACCAGGTCGGTTCGTGGCGAAGTAAAGGGTTTCTGTCTTTGATTCTTTATTGTATCCAACACTTGGTTGAGTGACGGTGTAATTCGGAACATTAATAGAGGCAGGTAATTTCACAGAATTTCCAAAAGTGTTATCTGTATTTACGTCCTTATAATATAATTCACAATTGATAATATGCCCATCGGTATATTGACAAACATTAAAGTAAAACCGATCACCAGTTTTTGAAAAAGCACTGTGAGCCGTATGATCTTGATTATTAGTGCTTAAGGGAACTATCTTATTAGGTGCATTATTGGTGGATTCTAGCACTTTAGAATATAGCTTCGGTGGCTCGTTTTTATTAGTTTCTGATGGAAAGCGAAGGGAAGAGAAGTATAATTTTCCGTCTTTTTCATAAGGTCCAAACTCAGAGTAGGGGGTATTTATTTCCGTACCAAGTTGGTTAATAGTCACATCAGGGTCATACACGTCTTTGACTTGTTGCGCCCATTCAAGAGAGGTTAATTCTTCTTTGGCGGCTTCTATTAATAGTGTTTCCTTCACTACCACACTATCAAGATAGTATTGAAAACTTTGAGTCGCTTCTTGGTATTTGCCTTGACTTTTTTGAACATGACCTAACCAATAAGCAGCTTGGGGAAATTCTTTATCCTTTTTACTGTCGATTACTTGCTGGTATCTTTTTTCGGCAAGAATATAGGCGTTAAAATTTCTAGCTGCTTCTGCCTGCTTATACTGCAAGTCAATAATAGAGCTATCTATTTCTTGAATTATATCCAAATAATAGAGTGCTGCATAGTAATCTTTTTTTGCAAAAGCTTCGTCTACTGCCTTTTCGTACTGTCTTAGTGTTTGTCCTGTCAGCCAAGTTGTTGCAAAAAATGTAAAAAGCGTTATAAATAATTGCTTTTTCATTGTCTAAAATTCTGAGGATTTTGGATAGTTCATATTCAATCGGGATTAACTGCTACAGGTTAACTCGCTGTTAGACTGAAAAAAAGTTAACCTGGGTACGGGATATATCAATTTTTAACTAAACAATAAATGTTCTTTATACTCGGTGCAATATGGGATTTTATTGTTGATACGTATATTTACATAAAATACTGTTGATTAAATTGTTAGAATATTGGACTTTCAGTTTTTAATTTTGAATGCAGAATTTTGAATTTTGAATGGGCAGTCGCCTTTAATTCTTAGCGTTCTCACCCTATTATATATCATTTATTCAAAATTCAATCATTCAAAATTCAACATTTAGAACTTACATTGGATGTTAAAATAATGGACAGAGTTTTCGCAAAGGTGTTTTAGGGTTTGTGAATAAGTACACCAAGGTAAACTCTGGACCACCATTATTATTTGTCGCCGTTTTAAAAGGCGATGTATTAATGTCATAGACTAAACCCGCTTGCCACTGGTTTCTATAGGCGATTCCTATATAGGGAATGGCTGCATCTCCTACACGTAGATGTACACCTAAATCGAGGGATAATTCTTTAGTTCTCTTTGTGTTGAGATGAATTCGTAGGGCGGTTCCAAGCAGAAGTTCACTGAATTGTGCTTGTTTCCGAAACAAACCGTTACCCAATATATCAAATTTTTCGGTAATTTTCAGTACTCCAAGCCCATAAATATCATATCTAATTGGAATATATACATCACTATCATCATAAAAACTTTGAGAAGGCGTGTTTAAATGATGAATTCCTACACCAATATCTAACTTGGTTCTCGTATCCACTCTTTCATCAAAATCAGTTATTCGTTGCTTAGACTTCAGTTGGTCTTTTTGGAATCTAATATTAAGACCTACATGAGAATCAAAGAAAATTTTCTTGGTATTGGTGAAGGTTTCTCCCGAAGATTCTCTTGGGTCGAATACCGCTCCATTGTATTGATTATCGAAAGTTAATTGTTGTAATTCAAAAGATCGTTGTCCAACGCCTATTTGACCACCCACAGAAGCATACACTCCTCTCGACATTCTACGGGTATAGGAAAGCATTCCACTCAAATTTAATAAGGACCACTGTGAATCCCCAGCTTGATCTTGGTGGAATAAGAAACCAAATCCGAATTGTTCATTACTATTATTGAATTTTGCCGACTTTTTATCAAAGGCAGCAGAAAAGGTGGTATAATCAACGGGTACACTTGCCCACTGATTTTTATAAGCGGCAAAAAAACGCATATCTGCCGAAGTGATACCCGCCAAAGCAGGGTTCAATTCTAGAGGGGCATTCCAAAATTGGGAGTAATGAATATCTTGAGCTTTAGCGGGAAGGATTCCTAGTACAAGGAATAAAGCTAGATATATGGGAATATAACAGTCTCTTTTTTTCAAGGCTCTCAGTTTAATTTTGAATAGTGTTCCTAGTGTTTCTCATAAGCTTGATTAACCTTGAGCAAATGGTAGTTTTTAGGTGATAAAGATAGATTTTACCAATTGCTATCAACGGTTGATTTACGCAAATACATATTAAAAGTTATTAAATGAATGTTAAACTTTGCCTATAGAAAATCCTTCTTTCTCTATATAGTACGTCAACACAGTGACTTATGTGTGCATAAGAGATTAAGAATATTGCTATTTGTATATTATTTGTCTTTTGGAAATGCCTGTTATCTTTCAGAAAAAGACGCTGGAGCTATTTTTTATACCCACCCTCATAAATCAAAATAAAATCCTCCTCTCTCCAATCCTCTTTGGGTTTTAATTGATGATAAGCTTTGGTGGTGGTAGGCTCAAAAACAGGGCTGTCTATCGTGGCGAGCAGGGAATAATCTGGCGGAGGACTCTGTTCAAAAAATTGGGAACCGATCACCATCGCCACTTTTTGCCAATCATTGAAAAACTGAGCACTTAAAAGTGGGATGATATTATTGTCAAATAAATTACTGAGATCGTCTAGGGTTCGCACACTCATGAAATAGGCATGACCGATACAGTTGTCTTCTCCCAATAATAAGGTAATCCGTTGATTAAGGATCGTCAATAATTTAACTAAATCTACACCCGCTTCGGTAGGATGTTGTAGTAAGGCAGGTTGGGGGGGCATTTGCTTAAATTCAAATCTTCTTCGCAAGGCAGCATCAATGGTCGTTGTATTTCTGCCACTGGTGTTCATGGTTCCGATAATATGTAGATTGGGAGGGATACCAAAAGGTTTTTTTGAATAGGGTAGGATGCTTTGCATGGCTTCGGGCATGCCTATTCTTTTATCGGCTTCTAGTAGCGTAATTAGCTCTCCAAAAATACTGGCGATGTTTCCCCTGTTGATCTCGTCAATAATCATGACGAATTTTGGTGCTTTCTTTAATATTTCCTCTGGCATGGGAGAATGGGCAGCTACCTCCGTAGTTTCTATATGGGATTCAAATGCGGTCTGAGCAGCTTGACAAATCCTTTTGAAAATACCGTCTTCAATACCATAGGTAATATTACCGTCCAATGCGCTAGGCTTGATGCCTTCCACAAAATCTTCATAACTGTAGGATTGGTGGAAGGTAATAAATTGGATTTTGCCCTCTTCTTGATACTGCTCAAATCGCTTGCGTAGAGCGATTCTCGACTCAATCGCTAACTCTTTTAAACTACGATCTTCAATAATGGACAAAGCATGATTGACCGTTTGATAGGTTTTACCTGTACCTGGTGGACCTTGTAAGATTAAATTTAAGTAAGCAAGTGGTTTGCGGATAGGTAAGTATATGGCAGCAGGTTCTTCCACAGCTTCTAATCGTTCTATGACATGAATGAGTGCCTTGAACTGGGATTGAGTAGCTTTAAAATTAGTGCCCGGAATACCTGCATAAAAAGGCTCAAAGTCGGGTTCATTGGGAAGAATTTCTTTAGTAATTGGCTTGTTCCATAGATTGTAATCGACTACCAATTTTACCCGCAAGCCCTCTTTTGGTGTTTTTTGAAAGTAAGTAGCTTCTTGTTGGACGACCTCTTGTATGGTAGGATTGGACTGTACCGTTGCTAATCCATAACAGCCTGTATGCTTACCCGCCTGCCATAAAATGATCTTATCTCCTTCTTTGATTTTCTTTTTGTGGGCTTTTATAGAAAACGTCTGTATTGCTTCTGCTGCCAATGCTTCTCGCAGCCGAAACACTTTTGGATTGGTTTGAAAAAGCCAGTAGTTTATTTTCTCGTTGGACATAGGTTTTAAACAAAAAGACGCAGAGGCGAAGAGTTTCTCATAGTTTTTTCCTCAAACGTTCCATTCAAATTAATACTCTAATTTAAGTAGCTAGTAGGCAAAATACAAGAGTTGACTAAAAAGAAAAAGTCTCTGATTGTACCCTCCCTCCTTCAATGTCGAGTAAAATCAACCAAAGAACGCAAAAAATCTTGGTAGGCAGGCGTCTCTGCTAAATGTGCTAGATAATCGCCAGAAGGGATCAGAGATAATTGGTCGGTAGGATAATTATATCGATACAACCAACAACTAATAACTTGAGTATTCAGTTGAACACTCGCTTCTACTCTTATATATTCTGTGGGTTGCTCAAATTCTGTGGTAGTACCCTCGTATTTATCCAATACAGGTAACATACTTGCTGCATTGGACAACTCAAAGACATGCCCTTTGACCCAATTCCCACAATCTTCCGCTGGTACCAAACCGGGATATTTGCCCAAATCATATAACCGACCCTCCAATTTGGCTTCTCCTAAAAAAGTGCTATTGGATTTGAGATAGGTGGCGATGGGTGTGGCTACACCGCTCATTAGGGAGCCGTAAACGAATAGTTTGTTGTTCAATGAATGGAATTTTTAGCGATATAAAAGATAAACAGTTTTAAGGAAAACCATTTTTTGCTTATTTTTGCTTTATATAAAAAGCATTTTTGTGTAAAAAGTGTTTAAAAATTCAAAAATGGAAAAATTAAGGCTACGATCCAACCAAAAAGTTGAAAGAACTTCACTAGAGTATCAAAGAGATGAATTACTGCAATTTGACTGGAACTTACGACTAATGGGGGTAAAAGGGGCAAGGGGCATCGGAAAAACCACTTTGTTTTTGCAGCATTTAAAGCAAACACATGGCTTTAATGAACAAGCTATTTACGTTTCTTTAGACGATATTTATTTTACGGCGAATACCCTCCTTGATTTTGTAGAAACCTTTTATAGAAATGGAGGATTGTATTTATATTTAGATGAGGTCCATAAATATCCTAATTGGGCAATTGAAGTCAAAAATATTTATGATACTTATCCTGATCTACAGGTCATCTTCACGGGGTCTTCCATGTTAGATATTCAAAAGGGTAATGCGGATTTGAGTCGTCGAGCAATTATTTTTTCAATGCAAGGGCTTTCCTTTCGTCAATTTCTAGGTTTAAAATATGGTATTCAAACTCCTATCTATTCGCTTGCTGATATTTTAGAAAAGGCCAATGATATTATCGCCTCTTTTGAATCAGGATTTAAACCTTATCCCTACTTTAAAGAATACCTCGAAAGTGGGTATTATCCTTTTTTTAAAGAAAATGACGCTTGGTATTTTGAACGACTAGAGGCAACTACTAAGGCAGTGATTGAATCCGATTTCTTATTGTTGCATAACATTGACATTCGAAGTATTCGAAAAATATACCAATTGTTTTATGCGATTGCTACCTCTCCTCCTTTCAAACCCAATATCAAAAAATTAAGCGAACGTATTGGGCTAACCCGTAATGTTCTGCTTCAATATATCTATCATTTAGAGGAAGCCGATATTTTCATGTTATTGCAAAATCCAAAAAAAGGAATCTCTTTTTTGCAAAAACCAGAAAAAATTTATTTCGATAATACCAATTTGCTCTATTCTATTGCCCCCACAAAACTAGATAAGGGGACTATTCGAGAGACCTTTGTGCTTAATCAATTAAACGCCAAACATACCTTGCACTATCCTGACCAACAAGGAGATGTCTTAGTAGATAGACACTACTATTTTGAAATAGGCGGTAAATCCAAAACAAAAAAACAAATAGCTACTACTGAAAATGCCTACATTATTGCTGATGATTGGGATTTTAAAGTGAGGAATAAATTGCCTATTTGGTTGTTTGGATTATTGTATTGAGATGTGACTATGTCTATGTCAGATATCAATTATCTTGCAAAGATAGTCATCATTGATAAAACCAAATAATTCTAAAGGCGATCAAACAGGTAAAGGGTAGGATTTCATCTGCTCAGTATCGGATCAGGAACGGGATAGGGAGACCTGAGACATCCCAAAAGAATATTGACAGATTTAGGGAGGAGTTAGAATATTTACAAATTAAGCTGTCTAAAGTTGGGGCATAGTAGAACCCATTACCCAACTATGAGAGTATATAGTCCTACACTAAATTAATTGAAATGAGCAGGATACATTATTTCCAAAGATACAGCCAGAAAGAAAATTGGGTTACAAATAGTACATTGCTATTACTATCTAGGCTTTATTACCATAGTCGAATTAAATTTGAGAATGTCTTAAATGAATTGCTAGGTGATGATAATATTAGTTTGAATATAGGTGTGAATTTTTCACAGCAAGAAAAGGGAGGTGCTAGTGTAGTAGATGGTATCGTATCACAGGATAGCTTTCAAATCCTCATTGAAACAAAACTATTTGATAACTTCAATGAAGATCAGCTAGAGAGACACTTGTCAGCTTTTGATAAATCTAAAGAGGAGAAAGTCTTGTTAGCATTATCAGTAAATCAGGTCTCCTTAGAACTTAGGAGAAAGATTAATGGTATTATAAAGAGTAGTCAGTATAAAGATGTAAAGTTTGCTAGTTGCTCTTTTGAGGAGATAATTACACTTATTCGGGAAATATTGGATACTCATGATGTTGAAATGCTAGAGATTTTGGATGATTATGAGACCTTTTGCAATGAGCAGAATTTAATAGATTATTCAAATGAAGTAATGCTTGCCGTTACAACAGGTGCATCATTTGAAGAAAATATAGCTAATAACCTTTACTATAATCCAAGTAGTAGAAATCATAATCGAAAATTTAAATACATAGGGCTGTATAGTAATAAGACAATTCAAGCAATAGGAGAGGTAGTAAAAACGGTTTGTTGTGATTATATAGATGGTGCTTTGGTTTCACCGAATGGAGAGGAGTTAAATTTATCAGACGAAGAGTATGAAAGAATATTAAATACAATCAACGATGTGGATTATTATGACCTGACAAGTGGTGAAAGCTTTATGCTAGTAGATAGATTCTATCAAACGAATTTTAAAAAGGCTTCAAGATATGCTTTACAATCTAAACGCTATTTTTTGCTTAGTAAACTGGAGGGATATAAAAAAGATATGACAGTAGAGGAAATAGCGAATTTGCTGGATGGCAAGACATGGGAGTAAAGTAAAACTAACCTAAACGACCCCTGAGAAGACCCCTAAAAAGAAAAGAGGGTGTAACCGCCGTTTGATGTAGCCTAATTTAAGCTAAATTCAAACTGGTCGACATAATTCCAAAACTGATTCCATCGCCCGTCAGAATGATATAAAGCTCTGATATTGAGGGTGCTTTGTGCTCCATTTAGCTTCCATTTCATTCCTGATTGGCATAAACGTTCTTTGACAATCACCTTACAAGCAGCTTCAGTAACTCCAGAACCAATTGGATAATTTGTAGCTGCATGTTCCGCATAATCCATTTGGTGTTTATGATTTTTGAAGTAGGTAATTGCTTTTTCTAAACTCTCTTCCGCCACTTTACTTAACTTTCGTTTTCGTCTAAAGCGTTTCATTTGTTGGAATAATTTAGTAGCACCGCCTACTTCGTGGCGTAATATATGACGAGCTTGTGCTAACCATTGTTTACGTTCATAAGTAGACTTCGACGAAGCTTTACTTGCTAGAGCTAAGTATTCACTAGCATGCCAAAAATCTAAAATCGATATATCTGTAAAGGGATCTAAAAATGTCCAATTATCTTTTGCGCCATCTGCTAATCCTAGATAGATCGAATTTGGTATCAAGAATTTGACTTGTTCTATTTGTTTTTGAAATCTATCGTTAAAAGTTACTTTACCGTATTCAGGTGCTTGAGCCATATAGATAGTATGAACTCGATCACCCGCTTTGTCATAAAAGCTAATCGTTCCATTCATTGTTTCTCGATAGCCTTGTGAACGTAGATACATAGTAGTCCCATCTCGACCAATGCTAATCACTTGGGCTTCAAGAGCTTGTAATGGCAATGCGTATGTCCAATTAGACTCTTGTTGCTCTATTAATTTACCAACATCATTCGATATATTTTTTATCAATTCTTTTGATATTTTTCTCGAATGATTTTCTGATAAGTCTCTTTGTACTTTATTCGCACTTAGATTAGCATACTTGCTACTTATTTGTTTGGAGAACCTTGGACTGCTGTCATGAAGAATTCTTGCAGCTCTTTCTAATGGACAATAAGTCTTGCCTCCTTTATGCTTTTGATATACATGGCGAAGTACTTTTACTTCTCCGTACGGAGTTTGATACTTTTTTTTTGTCGCCCTTTACTCGTGAGTATTGATCCATCAACATCTATAGGATCGCCATTTGTATCAAACTGTTCTAAAGCTTCTTGACTTGCTTTTTTTCCAGCTTCATTTAAAGCTTGGGCAATCTGCTCTTCACTATTTAGCATTGAGGTGGAATCTAATTCTATCTCTATTTGTAAGGTGATTTTCTTACTGTTTTTTTTTATAATTTTACTTGCCATCTTTTTTTAAGGCAAGTTATTAATCTTTTTGCAGTACATCAAACGGCGGTTACACCCTATTTGACTTTCCGCAAAGGTCTATCTTGGCGTTACTTAGCGAAACCTTAGCGCAACTT
>CALJIQ010000445.1 GCA_937973995.1 uncultured Saprospiraceae bacterium | reverse complement strand
TAGTCTGACAAAAATAAGTTAACAACTTTGCTTTTCAGTTGATTGATTATTAATTACTGATTATTAGCTAATTAGGCGTGTTCAGTAGCGTCTGGAAAATAATTAATAATCAATAATTAATAATGTCACACTACTTACTTATAAATTATCAAGGAATTTCTTTCCAGCTTCCATGTGCTTTAATTGTTTCTCTTTCGGCATCTTATCAAACATCCGCACCAACATACCCAAGCGAGGGTTTTTCAAAAAGAAAGCACGATGCACATTCATAAATCGCCAGAATAAGCCATCCCAAGTAACTTGCCAATCTCCTTTTTTATAATTGCTCATCTTCATTAAGTAGTTGCTACCACTGATGTAGGGTTTGGTAGCCATTAATCCGCCATCTGCAAATTGACTCATGCCATAAACATTAGGAACCATCACCCAATCGTAAGCATCAATGAATAATTCCATAAACCAGCGATAGACTTCATCTGGGTCAAACTCGCAGAGTAACATGAAATTACCTAATACCATTAATCGCTCAATATGATGGCAATAGCCTGTTTGTAATACTTTTTTAATAGTTTGGTCGAGTGGGGGAATGCCAGTATTACCCGTCCAAAAAGATTCGGGAATTTTTCTATTGAACCCCCAATAGTTTTTAGTGCGTTCTTCTGTACCCTTTAAGTCATACAAGGCTCGAATAAACTCTCTCCATCCGATAATTTGTCTTACAAATCCTTCTGTAGAGTTTAGCGGGATTTCGTTTTTATCTGCATACACTAGGGCGGCATCAATGATGCCTTGTGGCGTTAGCAAACCAATATTGAGCATCGGCGTAAGGACGCTATGATTTAAAATGGATGCCTCTGCAACAATAGCATCTTCATAAGGACCAAATTCCCAAAAGCGAGTTTCTAAAAATTGTTGTAACCATACTTGGCTGTCCTTAAAAGTAGTAGGATAGAGTGGGTGATCGGTTATCGTTCCATAGTTATCTTCAAAATTTTCTTTCGTATAAAGAAGTGCTTCTTGATAGTACTGATTGGTAGAAGGGTATTGAATGGTAGGTGGTATTTTGCCTTTGGGATACTTTTTTCTATTGTCCGCATCATACGACCATTTGCCTCCTAAAGGCTTTCCAGTTGTGTCCAATAAAATATTTCGTTGCTTTCTTTGATGGATATAAAATTTGGTTTGGAAAAACTTTTTTTTGTCTTTGAAGAAATCTTGTAATTCAGGCAGGGTGTTTAAAAAATGTGGATTATCATATTTAGTCAGTTGGATATTATTTTGGATAGCCCCCTTTACTATTCTTTTTTCTAACCAATTATCCGTAGGGTCTAAGTAATGAATTTGAGAAATCCCTTCTTGTTTTAAATGAGGGATTAACTGACGAATATCTGATAAGGAATTAGTGGATTCAATATAGTTTACTTGCTTTTTTTGTTGCTTTAAATATTCTTTATAAAACTGCATGGTCGCTCGATGGTAAGCGATTTTTTGTTGGTGGAAATGATACTGCTTAAAAAATAGATACTCCTCTATCAGATAAATAGGAAAGTCATTTTTTAGGAGTGGATGGTTTTCAAATAGTTGATGTGGAAAGAGTAGATTTATCTGTGTCATAGATTTTATCGTTGCTGAGAGAATGTTTTATAAGCCTTTTGACGCTGAGAGACGCTGACAATTATGACTTTTTTTATGCTTTTAAATGAATTGCCAAAACATAATAAAGTCATAAAAAGTCAGTGTCCTTCAGCGTCGAAAAAATACACTTTATGAGACAGTATCGGATGTTAGACTCCCTTAGCTATTTCTTTCGAGGTTGATTCCGAGTATGCGTTGTGATAATTCGTTTGCGCTCTTGCCGAACCAAAGAGGTTTTTCGGTGACCCCATATTTTATCTCTAGCGATTTTTGCACTTTCTGTTATATCCACAACGGGAAGTGGATAGTCCTGACCGAGTTTAAAGTTATAAAGTTGCTGTTCTAGTATAGTCATTTTCCAAGGTTCATGGATGTGTATTTCGGGAATAGCACTTAATTCAGGAATCCATTTTCTTATAAAAATACCTTGCGGGTCGTGGTCGTGTGATTGCTTGATAGGCAAGGGTTGGGCAACCACAAGGGTTGCCCCTACCGTTTGGAAATTTTGTTGTTGGTGATGATTCGTTGTCGGGTGCATTTGAATCGGTCAATTTCGGCGCTTCGTTTTTTTAAATGCTTTTGGCTAACCCCGCTATTGACACGTTTTCGCCATAGGTTAAAACTTTTTCGTTTTAGGGTTCTACGCATCAGGGTAATGACTTCTCCTTCGCTCAAGCCAAATTGAAACTGGATGGCTTCAAAGGGTGTTCGGTCTTCCCATGCCATGCCGATGATGCGATCTATATCTTCTGGTGGTAATTCTTTTTTCATAGTATTTTTTATAGGATAATGCGTTGATCGATTAAATCTTGAAACATCAACATATCTTGCTCAGATTGGGTGTTGTATTTTACTACTTTAAAGAAAAATAATTCGTGATCTCCTGTAGTAGTTACCGATAATTTCTCTAGTAATAAGTAGGCATTGCAATTGGGAAGTACTTCCTTTCTTTGCCAGGACACTAATAAATTTTTCTTTTTCAAGTACGTTGCTTTATTATATTTATAACCAGATTTCTTTCCTAGCGGGCGGATTAAGGAGGTGTGTTGTTTATTTAAAAACTGTAAAACAGATAGCGTAGATTGCTGAAGATTTTCCAATGTTTTTGTTCCTTTATAAATGGCAATCGTATAGAGTTTAGGCTTCCTGCTAACTGCTGTGACATACGTGCAAATATTCATATTCACCACTCCCTCTTGATAGGTAGCTAAACTGTAAACAGGGCAATTAATAATATTCCATGGTCGGCGCATGACTAGACTTTAAGTGTAGACATACCACCATCTACAGAAAATATTTGTCCCGTCACCCAATTGCTTTTTGAGCCTAATAAATAGGCGGCGATATTTGCAATATCTGCTGGCGTACCTACTTTTTTCATAGGATTTCTATTGGCATTGGCTTCTCGTTTGGCATCCGTATTCAATAGGCTAGCGGCTAAGGGTGTATCCGTCAAAGAAGGAGCAATGCAATTGACTCGAATGGTCGGAGCTAGTTCCGCCGCTAAGGATTTGGTTAATCCTTCAATCGCTCCTTTAGAAGCAGCTACTTGGGTATGAAAATTGAACCCTGTTTGAACGGCTACAGTAGAAAAAAAGAGTAGGGATGCTTGAGGCGATTTTTTTAAATTTGGTAAAAGAGCTTGAATGATTTTAATCGCTCCTATCACTTGTAATTCAAAATCCGCCATAAAAGCAGCAGGTTTAATCCTATGAAAGGGTTTTAAATTAATGCTGCCTGGACAATAGGTAATGCCATCTAATACATCAGGTACAAAATCTAATTCCAATGTATCCGACAATACGTTTAGTGGGTGGTACTGAATTTGAGAACTATTAACGGGATGTTGGTTATAGGTAGCAAACACTTGATGTTGTTCACTTGCTAATTGCTCTGCTAGTGCTTTTCCAATTCCAGAAGAGCCACCAATTATTAAGTAATTCGCCATTTTATTTTATTGTTTTAATAGAAAAGCATAACAAGGGATCGGATAAATTGTTTTTACTTACTTTTATCAAAAAAATAATGGCTTCTACTTCTATTTTATCCTTAGCACAGATTCAATCAATTCTGAAGAACATTGATCTCATTCCTTTAATCGAAGAAGGATTTATAGCCTATTCCAAAGGGCAATCCGTGGTGCCACCAGTGGGGGAACTGCTATTTGAAAAACCACACGGAGAAACCCATATCAAGTACGGTTATATAAAAGGACAAGACTATTATGCAGTGAAAATTGCTTCTGGTTTTCCCAACAATACGTCGTTGGGACTGCCCAATAGTCAAGGAGTGATTTTATTGTTTAGTCAGCAATCTGGGGCTTTGGTAAGCGTGCTACTGGACGAAGGATATTTGACAGATGTAAGAACGGCAATTGCGAGTATGATTACTTTAAAACATCTAGCACCTAAAAAAATAAATAAGGTTGGAATTGTAGGAACGGGCATTCAAGCTAAGCTTCAATTATCCTACTTACATCAGGTGACCAATTGTAAAGAGATAGTGGTATGGGGTAGGAAGGAAGATAGGGTAAAAGATTACCAAGCTCATTTTAAAGATAGCTTCTACCAAATAGAAGCAGCGAGTAGTTTGGCTTATTTAGCATCGGAATGTCAAGTTATCATTACCACTACTTCCGCTAAAGAACCTTTATTGTACTCTGACTACATACAGCCAGGAACGCATATTACTGCCTTAGGATCAGATACAGCAGAAAAGATAGAGTTAGATCCTAATATTTTATTACAGGCAGATTTAGTGGTTTCAGATAGTATTCCTCAAAGTCAGCAAAGAGGGGAAGTGTATCAGGCGAGAAAAAAGAATTGTTTGGACGAGTCTAAACTAATAGAACTAGGAACGTTAATTAATGATCCTTCCAAAGGTAGGGAATCAGATCATCAGATAACAGTAGCTGATTTGACGGGGGTGGCGGTGCAGGATATTATGATTGCTACAGCGGTTTATACTGGAGAATTGAGAATGGAAAATTGAGAATTACCAGTGTCACGTAAATTCTCCATTCTCAATTTTCCATTAAATAATTATTTTTTCCGTCCTCTAAAAATACGAGTTAGCCAAAGAATGACAATCGCCCCTAAAGTAGCGGAAACGATACTGCCTACAATATTTTGTGGAAGAGAGACGCCAAACGTTTCCTGTACAATATTGACAATACCAGCCCCAGGCGTTGCGATATTCAATGCATTAAAAATAAATCCTCCAAGCACTGCTCCTGCAATTCCAAGAATAGCGTTGATTACAAATCCGAAGGAATCACCAGACATAATTCTAGCCGCTAATGCTCCTGAAATCGACCCTATGATGACCATCACCAAAATATTCATGATGTCAGGGTTATTAAATATATCCATTATTTAAAGTTTTGTTTTTGAATAAAATATTAAAATGGGTATCAGCAAATTTATGAAATTCATTGGTTAGGCAAGTGGTATTTTGGGGATAAAGGGATTTCGTTGAATACAACCGTTTCGTGCAAAAAGATACAAGTATATTGTTGTGAGAGTAAGTTATTGATAATTAGATGTAAATGAATAATTATTTTGATTATATTTATAATTTTAGCCAAAAATACTCCTATTCATATGAAACTTTTTTGATAATTGTATGGCAGGTATCTTAAATATTTCTATTTTAGTGGCAGTATATACCCTTACAGCAAAATCCTTTCCCTTTTCGAACATTTCTTTTTACTAATTCAGTAACAGCTCCGACATTCTGTATTGACCTATTTAGGACTACGGCTGCTCTATTTATTCGGCAATAATGGCTTTATATATAGGCTATCATGATAGCATTTCGAGTGCTATTTTATTTTAGGCCATCCTAAATGCTTGCACGGTAGCGGCATTGCTATCGGCAGCAAGACCGATTTAAGGACATCTTCGTACCTCAACGAGTGTTATTGATCCTTGCACTATTGTTACACTATGAAATGCAAGCTCCTCGTTGGGGTATTTTTATCCCAGCCTTCTTTAGTTGATTGATTACTAATTATTTATTATTCATTAATCACACTATGTGATTACACCATTCAAGTACTTCAAATAATTAGTAATTAATAATCAATAATTCCTACCTCGTTCTAGATTGCAATCGCTTATTAAATTCCGCTCTAGCCACTTTTTCATCCTCTTGCATCAATTTCATTATTTCTTCCGCATCAATTAATTGAGTATCATAGATGAACAGATACATATTGGCCAGTTTGGAAATGGGCTTTTTTAGATGCAATCCATATTCCTTATATTTTGCTGCCCATGTTGCTCCATCCAATTTATCTCTTAATTGAATGATTAATTCATTATCTATCCTTATCTCTTTACGAGCAGATCTATCTCTGTCTTTTGCAGTTTCCCTAGTAGCTACCCACCCTTGAGTAGTAATAAATGCCATCAAATGATCGTCTAATTTCTTTAAACGTTCAGGCTGTCTCATGCGCCACTGAACGGATTTATCTTTATCCTCTTGAAATAGATGGACGGTGGTAGTTGGTAAGTCTTGAATGCGCATTCCATAAGATTTTTCAGCAGACCAAATATCTGCTTGCTCACATTGCTGCATCATCGTATCCAATTGTCCTTGACTCAATTTCATGATGGCGATACCTGCTTTTTCGGTATATCGCTTCCCCTCAAAAATGGTCCAACCCCCTTTGTAAACTGATAGGTTGAAATGTGGACAGAATCCATAACAGGGAGATTTTGAGTAATCCAATAACTTAGGCAATTGTCGAATTTCTTCTTCCGTTAAGTTTTTTTCTATCACCTCCTGTGCGGCTATTGCTCGCTTTTTGGATTTGCAGGAAAACGCAATAACTGCAAGTAGAACTACTCCCATTAGTATAATTAAATTCGACATAGTTGATTTCATATTTCACTATTTATTTGTTAGGACGAGTGATGTAATTGAAACGTAACTGAATCCTTATTTATTGAATAGTTGTAGGTCTATACAGATAATTGAAGAAAAAGTTATATTTGGGTGGTTGTAGAAGGAAATGATGTTATCGCAATAGCAACATCTTGCGAACAAGAGGGATGCCGCCTCCAAAAGGCTACTCTAAGGAATGGTTAAGCAAAAAATCTTCCTTTTAAATCGTAAACCTTATTTATCCCTCGTTCCTAATTCTGAAAAATTTAAATCAGAATTTGTTAAAATCGCTGGGAGTCTAACTGCATTTTTTCGGAGTTAGAGCCAAATTGAACTTATTAACCTTCTCCTTTTAAAGTAAAAATCTAATTCTCCCAACCATTGTCTTTCCCCATAAACTAGTCTTTCCCAAATAAAATCCAGAATTTTGGGGACATAGAACTAAGTCTCTTCCTAATTAAAGGCGAGAATTCTAGCATGAAAAAACATAAGAATGAATAAGCGTAGTATCAACCGAAGAAATTTCTTGCAACAGACAGGTATGGTGAGTTTGGGCTTTATAGGTTTGCAGACTTTCTTGAATACTTCTTGTAACGATAGTTCCGCTTCCGTTAGGGAGGCATCTGAGAATAGGGAGTATGGTAGCTTGATGGAAGATCCGAAACAAATAATAAAATTGCCAAAAGGTTTTACCTATAAAATTATAGGTAGAAGAGGAGACCCCATGAGTGACGGTTTATTGCAACCCGATAAACCTGATGGAATGGCTACTTTCGTAGGGAGTAATGGGCGGGTGATTTTAGTGCGTAATCACGAGTTGATGCCGACAAACTTTGGGGCATTTGGATCAGAGAATGAATTGATGTCCAAGATAGATGCTTCTAAAATTTATGATTTTAGGGAAGGTAATCTACCATGTACTGGTGGCACTACGACTTTGGTCATCAATGAAGAGAATTTAGAAGTCGAAAAATCTTGGTTGAGTTTAGCCGGTACCTTACGAAATTGCGCAGGCGGTCCTACGCCTTGGGGAACTTGGGTAAGTTGTGAAGAAATCGTCATACCTCTTGGGAATGGTTATTCAAAAGGGCACGGATATAATTTTGAGGTCCCTGCGAGCGAACAAATAGGACTGGTAGATCCTGTTCCTCTGAAGGCAATGGGACAATTTAACCATGAAGCCATTTGTGTAGATCCTCGAACAGGAATTGTTTATCAGACGGAGGATGCCCATGACGGGTTGATCTATCGGTTTCTGCCACATGAAAAAGGAAATTTAGTAAAAGGTGGACGCTTACAGGCTTTGGCAATTAAAGGTCAGAAAAGCGCCTCTACCCGAAATTGGAAAAAGGATGCTGGTACTTTTCCTATCAATAAAAAAATTGCTGTCGAATGGCTTGACATGCCTAATGCAGCCGAATCACCAGAAGATGATTTAAGAATAAGAGGATATGCCAATGGCGCAGCAAAATTCGCTAGGGGAGAAGGTATGTGGTTTGGGAAAAAGGAACTATATTTTGCCTGTACGAGCGGTGGAAAAACTAAAACAGGACAAGTCTTTCGATACATTCCAAGTCCAGAGGAAGGGACGGCTGCTGAAAAAAATAATCCTGGTCAATTAGAATTATTTTTGGAACCAAATGATATGGATTTATTAAAATATTGCGATAACTTAACCATCGCCCCTTGGGGAGATATTGTTCTTTGCGAAGATCGAAACCATCCGAGAGTGGTGGGCGTCACCAAAGGCGGAAAAGTATATCATTTAGCAGAAAGTGTTTATCTTGAATCAGAATTTGCAGGAGGTGTTTTTTCTCCTTCTGGAAAAACGTATTTTGTGAATATTCAACATGCGGGGTTGACCTTAGCTATTCAAGGTCCTTGGAGGAGTGGCAGCAAAGCGAGCTAGATAGCGGATTGCCGTGTTTCACGTGATTTGTCCAAGAACCACTTTTAATAAAAAACAACTAAACAAACATGAGAATAAATTTACTTTTTGTATTTCTTTTTCTTGCCTATTACGCAGGAGCACAAGTGGACACAAGCAAGGTGTATTCCATTGCTGAAAAAATGCCACTCATTCCTCAATGTGCAGCTTTAGATACCACCGATGCTGCTAAGAAAAAATGTACCCAAGATTTATTATTGAGTTTTATTTATCGGAATGTACAGTATCCTGATTCTGCAAGGTTAGCGGGTCTTGAAGGAACGGTAGTAGTGAGCTTTGTCATCGGAAGGGATAGTATGGTTAAAGATGCTCAAATTTTAAGAGATATTGGTGGTGGATGTGGACTAGCTACTACCTATGTCATCAATGCAATGAATCCATTGAACTTGCGGTGGGTACCAGGAGAACTGCAAGGCGTACCTATAGACGTGCGGATGACCATACCTGTCAAATTTAAATTACAAGAACCACCTCCTTATATGATGGTAGATCGAGATACGGTTTATACAGAAATGGATAAAGCACTTGCTTATAAGGGAGGTCCGGAAGCCTTGGATCAATATTTAAAACAAAATTTAATGTACCCTGCAAGTGGAAATGATAGTTGTTCCATTGGTGTGATTGAGGCAACTGCATTGGTAACGCCCAAAGGAGAAGTGAGAATCTTAGAAATAAACGACTTCAGTAACTTGGGCATGGACTTTCAATTTGAAGCAATTAGTACGGTTACTAGTACGATGGGGCAATGGGAGTTTGCAGAATATAAAGGGCGCGCCGTACCGACTAGCTATCCTATTCGAATGAATTTTTATCCAACGGCGGCTAGTTGCCAAACGACGATTTCTAATTTTGAAACTGCACAACAATTAGCCATAGAAGGAAGTAATTTATTTAATCAAGAGTCACAAGAAGAGGGAATTGCCAAGTTAGATGAAGCCATTCAGTTATTTCCGAATAATGCAGAATACCTTTACGCAAGGGGACAAGCACATATGGAATTACAAAATATGGCACAAGCCTGTGAAGACTTGACGAAAGTGAAGGAAATTTTATTAGTGGGTTGGGTGGATAATTTATTGCCGATTATTTGTAATGTAAAAGAAGTAACTAACCCAGAAGAAACGACAAGCGGGAATGAATAAACAAAAAATAATTATTGGAACGAGAGGAAGTAAATTAGCACTTTGGCAAGCTAACTTCACGAAAGAGCAATTGGAAAACTTAGGGATAGAGGTTGAGCTAAAAATTATCAAAACCAAAGGCGATAAAATACAGCATTTGAGTTTTGATAAAATAGAAGGCAAAGGCTTTTTTACCAAAGAATTAGAAGACGCTTTGCTAGGAGGAGAGATAGATATGGCGGTGCATTCTATGAAAGATTTGCCTACTACTTCTCCTGAAGGGCTCGTTTTAGCGGGCGTATCTTACCGAGCCAACCCTGTCGATTGTATCGTAATTAATAAAGGACAAGAAGATAAGAATCAAGTATATCAATTAAAAGAAAACGCCAACGTGGGTACTTCTTCTGCCCGTCGTAAGGCTCAATTGTTGAGTATTCGACCGGATGTCCAATTACAAGATATTAGAGGGAATGTACCTACTCGATTGAGAAAGTTAAAAGAAGGAGATTTTGATGCGATTCTTCTGGCCGCCGCAGGCTTAGAGCGACTAGAATTGGACCTTTCGGAATTTATAGTCGTTTCCTTGAATCCTAAAGAATTTGTACCTGCCCCCGCTCAAGGAGTATTAGCCTATCAAACCTGTGCAACAGATAAAAATACTAGACGCCTCATCCAACAAATTCATCAATCCAAAGTCTCAGCGGTTACCAATATTGAAAGAAAAGTTTTGAAATTATTAGAAGGCGGATGCCAAATGCCTGTGGGCGTTTATTGCGAACAAGATCAAATAGGGAATTATCATGTCTGGGTGGCGAAGGCGGATACATGGGATGGAGAGGTACAACGAGTTCGTTTTTCTTCTAGTACCAGTTATCAATTGGCGGAAACAGTGGTGGGACAATTAGGAAAGTCAAATTCCAAAATTCAAGCTCCAAATTCCAATTAATCGTATAAGAAACGCATGATTGGAATTTGGAATTTGACTATTGGAAATTAATTCAAGTTAAAAAAACTTGCATTTAATTGTTATAAACGGAAGCGTCTAACTCTAGCACTAAAGCAATATCATCATTAATAATCTTATCCTTAGCTAAATCAGCAAACGAACCAGAAGAACCGTATTTGATGCCCCAGTCTGTTCGATTGATGGTAAAGGAAGGGCTTACTGCAGATATCTTATCTCCCATAACAGCGATACTCGCTGGGAAGGTGATGCTCTTTTTAATACCCTTTAGTGTCAAGTTACCAGTTACGTTATGCGTTACGTCTTGTACACCACTAACAGGCGTTACTTCCACAATTTGGAACATTCCTTTAGGAAATTCCCCTACATTAAAGAAATCTTCATTTTTTAAATGACCTTCTAGTTTTTCTTTACCTTTCCCTGCTTCAAGATCGGTAACAGCAATAGACCCCATATCAATTTCAAAATCACCCGCCTTTACATCCTGACCAGCAACGGCTAGTTTACCATTGGATAAATTAATGGTTCCTTGATGAGAATCACCGATAGCTTTAGAACCTACCCATTTAAGGGTACCACTATTCATTCGGTAAGTAGTGAAATCGGTTACCTGCGTGTCAGGGGCTGTTTTTGCCGCTCCCGTTGTTGCTTTTGTGCCTTCTGCTTTGTTTTTGCAAGCACCAAATGCTATGAATATCAGTAAGATAGCACTTATTTTTAAAGTCGTCTTCATTAAAATGAATTTAATAGTATTGAAAAATATTGCGAATATACAAATAGAACAGGGAGTAGAGAACAGAGAGGTGAGACTTTATAGTAAACTGTCGTGAAGGATAGCGATTAATTAAAAGAAGATTGAACTCGATTCAAATAAGCAATGGTATTGTCCAAAGTTTTTAAAACTGTTACAAATTGCTCATTCTGAATATTTTGGGTAAGTACTTGGTAGCCTGATAGTAAAAAGTGAGTGTTCGGGAAGTTTTTTGTCAAGGTACTAATATAATCTTTAACAGGTGGCTTTATAAAAGTTTCTGAAATAATGGTGTACACAAAATCGGGCTTATGAATATTGAAAGCATCTTGGATGTCAGAGACATTTACATTTTTGCCAATATAGATCACTCTGAATCGTCGGGACTTGAGCAAATAATGCATAAACAATAAACTCAATTCTTGGCTTTCTCCTTCTGGTAAATAGATTAAAAATTTAGGAATTCCATGACCCGTTGTGACGGGTAAACTATCAATCGCCGCTACAATTTTTTGCCGAATCAAATAGCTCATGAAATTTTCCTGCACTGGATTAATAGATCCGGTTAACCATAATAAACCCAGCTTATCCAAAAATGGATAAATAACTTCTAACATCGTTCTTTCAAAACCCAATTGCTGGATATTGGTGGAAATGATGCGGTCAAATTTATACTCATCCATTTCAATCATGGAGAGCGTAAGTGCATCTAATTGGACATCATTCTCAAAATTAATTTCTGAAATGGCAGCTACTTTTTCTAAGATTTCCTCCTGTTCCATTTTCGCAATCTTGGAAATTTTAATACCATTTCTATTGAGGAGCGCAATATTGAGGATGAGTTTTAAATCTTGCTCTGTATAATATCGAATATTGGTCTTGGTACGACCGGGTTGAATAATGTCATAGCGTTGTTCCCAAATACGAATCGTATGAGCCTTTATTCCTGACAATTTTTCTAAATCTTTTATTGAGTATACGGTCACGCTATGTTATTACGGCTTAGTTGAATATTATTTGGCGTGTAAACAGTGTAGGGGGGAAAATGTTTAGGAGATACATGTTTCTTTAGACTATTTTGGTCATTTGATGATGGATCGAATCAATCTTTTTGAATTTAAGTAAAAATAGAGATAATCACTCAAGATAATAAAGTTAAATAGTTATGAGCAAACGCTTTAGTAAAACAGAAACTGAATTACGAAAGTTATTTCATAAGTCAGATTCTTTTAAGTTCCTTGGAGAAACATATGAAGTTAAGGTTGTAGGCAAACCGTTGACTATGAAAGGCGAGTGTAAGACAGACTTGTATATTCATGCTGAAAGTGCTTCTGGAGAAGCGAAAGAATTTAAAATATCCATAAAACAGAGAAATGCCGATTTCCTAGAGAATAAAATGAACTTTGAAAGGGCTAGAGAAATATTTGGGGAAGATACCTCAAATATTCTTTCTAAAAGTATCCAGGCTATAAAAGATAAATTTGAATCTACCCCTATAGTGTATTTTGATCTGCATAAACCACAACGTCATAAAATGACTTTAGGTTGGAAATTTGAAATAATGAATAAGCTATCTGGATATAAGTCTGGCAAATTAGTTTTAACGGAGCAACAGAAAATAGAAGTCTATACTGGACAGAATCTGAGCGCTGATAAGAGAAATAGTAAGTTAAATGGTGTAATTCGAGAAAATTCAGGAGTTGCCAACTACATATTACATGTTGATTCAACAATTGATAAGGACGTAGATTTTTATATGAACGAATTATTGTTGATTGAAGAGTATGCGAAACAAAAAGACCTGTACTTTGCATGTAAAGCTTTAAATTATAGAGTGGTAGATGATAAATGGGATGGAGATAGACCCCTAGCTGTTTTTGTAGATTGGATAATCACGGATGCTAAAGTTTACGGGAATCTAATTTATAATAAACCACTTTTAGTTAAAGGAAATGAAATTGGTGAAAAAGCTAAAGAGTTATTAAAAAAAATTAATATTGATAGTACAAATTTCATGAATTTCGAGCAATATTTACATGAAACTGTAAGAAAAAAGAAATATGACAATGTTAGGAAAAAGAGAAAATGAACCTACCTAAATCTTTCTTTTTTGCCTATATTTGGGTAAACTACATCTACATATGAAAATTGTAACTTTTTTTTCTGGAGCAGGCGGATTAGACCTTGGTTTCGAGCAAGCAGGATTTGATGTTATTTGGGCAAATGAATATGATAAAGAAATCTGGGAAACTTATGAAAAGAATCATCAAAACACTTTTTTAGATAAAAGAAGTATTACAGATATTAAGGCAATAGAAGTTCCTGAGTGCGATGGTATTATAGGTGGTCCTCCGTGTCAAAGCTGGAGTGAAGCAGGTGCGTTACGAGGGATTAAGGATAAAAGAGGACAATTGTTTTTTGACTTTATGAGGATATTAGATGCAAAGAAGCCAAAATTTTTCTTAGCTGAAAATGTATCAGGTATGTTAGCTCCTAGGCATGCAGATGCTTTAGAAAATATCAAGGCAATGTTTAGAAATTGTGGATACAACTTATCTTTTCAATTACTAAACGCTGCTGATTATGGTGTTCCACAAGATAGAAAAAGGGTGTTTTTTATAGGATATAGAAATGATCTAAATAAAAGTTTTACCTTCCCTATAGGTTCAACCACCTTAAATAAAATTAATCTAAAGGAGGTTATTTTTGATTTAAAGGATTCGGCTATCCCAGCCTTAGAAAAAAATTATTCTAATAAAAACAAATGTAAAATTTGGAATCATGAATATATGATTGGAGGATATTCTTCAATGTATATGTCTAGAAATAGAGTTCGTTCTTGGGATGAAGTATCTTATACCATACAAGCGGGAGGTCGTCATGCACCTATACATCCTCAAGCACCTAAAATGAAATTAATTGCAAAGAATAAGCGTATATTCATAAAAGGAAAAGAACATTTATATAGAAGATTGAGTGTAAGGGAATGTGCTAGAATTCAAACATTTCCAGATGATTTTAAATTTCACTATGATAAAGTTAGTGCTGGGTATAAGATGATTGGTAATGCTGTGCCTATCAATTTGGCTAAAGAACTAGCTGTACAAATAAAGAAAGACTTATCTTTAGTAAAAAGAAATGACAAGAAGAAACTTAACAAAACCGTATTTGCTAATATAGTTTAAATCCTAACTTTCCTCAAAATGATTCCAACCCTGTGCTTTAATCGGATGAATATTTCCTCCCTTTGTATGTAACTTCACCCCGTCTTTTTGTTCCACAATATCTCCCATGATATAAACATCGGGTAAGTATTTAACTTTCTCAATATCTTTAGAATCAATGGTAAATAACAGTTCATAATCTTCTCCTCCACTAAGCGCACAGGTGATCGGGTCCATATTAAAATTAATGGCTTGCATTTGGGCATCGGGGTGGATAGGAACACCAGATTCTTCTACAAATGCCCCAACGTTGGATTGTTTACAGAGGTGAAATAATTCAGAAGCTAAGCCATCCGAAATATCAATCATAGCCGTTGGGACTAACTGATTTTTTGCGAATAGGGCAATCATGTCCTTTCTAGCTTCGGGTTTCAATTGTCGTTCTATCAGGTAATTATGTTCTTCCAATTCAGGTTGCATATCTGGATTGGCTAAAAACACCTGCTTTTCTCGTTCCAATAATTGCAAACCCAAATATGCTGCCCCCAAGCTCCCTGTAACACAAATGGCATCTCCTACTTTAGCACCGTCCCGATAAGTCAATTTATCTTTTTCTCCTTGACCAATTGCGGTTACGCTGATGTATAAGCCTTTGGGCGAAGAGGTAGTATCTCCTCCTACTAAATCCACATTATAAATTTTACAAGCTAAGTGAATGCCTTGATATAATTCCTCTAAGGCCTCTACCGAATACCGATTGGAAAGTGCAATTGAAACAGTGATTTGTTTAGGAATGGCATTCATTGCATAGATGTCCGATAAATTGACTACCACTGCTTTATATCCCAAGTGCTTCAGTGGCGTATAAGCCACATCAAAATGAATTCCCTCTACTAAAGCATCTGTGGAGACTACAGTAAGAAATCCCTTATTATCAATAACCGCAGCATCATCCCCGATGCCTTTCTTGGTTGAGCGATTGGTGAGGCGAGTGGTTTTGGTTAAGTGATCTATTAAACCAAACTCTCCTAATACATTTACATCTGTTCTTTTTACTTGCTTTTCTGCCATAGGTATCTTTTTTGAGAAGGGACAAAAATATTGTATTTTGAACCACCATAGACAGAAAAGAGAGTAAAAGTTGTGGTTCTTTGACAATTCTCGTGAAACTGCACGATCCGCAAATCAGATTGGCATCGAGCCAATCTGATTTGCACAAGGGATTCTAAAGGGGCAGGTCAGGCTTTGCCTGACCTGCCCCTTTAGAATCCCTTGTTTCCCTGAAATGGACTCGATGTCCATTTCAGGGAAGGTATCACGGAATTTGTCAAATAATCAAAGTTGTTTTGTGTCTCTTGTCTAGTTTGAGGTGAAAAGCAAACGAGGCGTTAAGCAACGCGTATTTTTTCCGTTTTAAACCCCTCTTTTGTATTTTTGAGAAAAGTAACAGGGAACAACCATCATGATTTTAAAAGGAGAACAACTAGTAAAGAAATACGGGAAGCGGACAGTGGTCCAAGGCGTTTCGATTGAAGTGAACCAAGGAGAAATTGTTGGCTTGCTAGGTCCGAATGGGGCAGGTAAGACGACTACCTTTTATATGATGGTTGGCTTTATCAAACCCAATGGTGGAAAAGTGTTTTTAGAAGATACAGACATTACCGCCTTACCCATGTACAAACGGGCGCAACGAGGGATCGGCTACTTACCGCAAGAGCCTTCCGTTTTTAGAAAATTGAGTGTGGAGGACAACATTATGGCCGTACTAGAAATGACCCAACTGTCCATTCAAGAACAAAAAGATCGCCTAGAAGAATTATTGAATGAATTCAGTTTGCACAAGGTTCGTGCAAGTAAAGGAGATACGTTATCCGGCGGAGAGCGAAGGCGAACGGAAATTGCTAGAGCGTTGGCCACTAACCCCAAGTTTATTTTATTGGATGAACCTTTTGCTGGGATTGACCCCATTGCCGTAGAAGACATCCAATCCATCGTCGCTCAACTACGAACCAAAAATATTGGCATTTTAATCACCGATCATAATGTACAAGAAACGCTTTCCATCACGGATCGTGCCTACCTCATGTTTGAAGGGAATATTTTAAAGGCAGGTACAGCAGAAGAATTGGCGGCTGATGAGATGGTGCGGAAGGTTTATCTTGGGAAGAATTTTGAGTTGAGGAAGAAGGTGATTCATTGATCTATTGACCCATTGACCCATTGACTCATTGACTCATTGACCTATTGACCCATTGACCCATTGACTCATTGACCTATTGAAAACTGGACGCTATTATAATAAATCTAAATACTATGAGTAAAAACTATCTTACCTTGGATAAGATTGACGCTTATGTCATTTCTTATAAACTAAGTAATTACATTTGGAATGTAGTCTTGAAATGGGATAATTTTTCCAGATGGACGATTGGTAAACAGCTCGCTACTGCATCCGACTCTATCTCTGCCAATATAGCCGAAGGATTTGGACGTTACCATAAAAAAGAGAAAATCCATTTTTATAGATACAGTTTTGGTTCTTTAGAAGAGACTAAAGACTGGATTAGAAAAGCGATAACAAGAGGATTACTTACAGAAAATGATAGAATTTATATAGTCAACGAACTAGAAAAACTACCCAAAGAACTACACCACCTGATTAACTACACCAACGAAAAACTAAAACACTGACCAACAATGGATCAATAGGACAATGAAACAATAGAAAACATGAGAAAACTAAACACCCCCACCATCCATTGGCGGGAAATTCCGCTATTCCGTTTATTGCTTCCTTTTGTATTAGGCATTTATTTAGGGGAGACGTTTCTTTTATTATTTCCTTTTTCGATTTGGTTGTTGGTCATTGGGGTGATCGCCTTATTAGGTTTAAGTAAATATTCATTTCATTATTCAAAAAGGTGGATTTCAGGAGTAGGTATTAGTTGTTTTTTAGTGTTGCTTGGAGCATATTCGGTTAATCAATTTGACGAGCGAAAAGGAGAAGCGTTTTTCATGCAGGAAGGATTAATGGAACAGCTAATAGTAGGAGAAATTACTTCGTATCCAAAAGAGACGGATAAATTTATAAAGGCGAAGTTTAAAATTGTAGGACAAAAGAATGGAGAGGAAGTTATACCCGCTTCGGGGAATTTGCTAGCTTATTTTAGAAAGACGGATTCGATAAATGTAAACTATGGAGATCAGTTAGTAATTAATGCACGTATTCAAAAAATCCCTCCGCCTAAAAATCCGCTCGCTTTTGATTACCAACGATATTGTCATTATCAGAATATTCATTATCAAAGTTTTGCAAAACCTGAGCAGTTCAAGGTTATAAAAAAACGACAGGCCGCTATTTTATTTCAAACAGCTTATGAGTGGCAATCCTATTTTATAAATGTATTTCAAAAGACGATTCCCAATCCTAATGCTTCTAGTATTGTAAATGCGATGCTAATAGGAAATCGAGCTGCACTGTCTGAAGAGATAGAGCAATTGTATGTGAACACAGGAATTATCCATGTGCTCGCAGTCTCAGGTTTACACGTTGGGATTTTGAGCGAGGTCGTACTATTATTACTAGGATTTTTTCGACGACAAGATGCCAAGTGGAAACGATGGCAATGGGTGATTTCTTTATTTGTGATTTGGGGATTTACCTTGCTAGTGGGTGGTGCAGCGTCGGTGACTAGGGCCGCTATTATGTTTTCTTTTTTGAATTTTGGGCGACTTTTTAGAAGAGATATTCATCCATTGAATTCTTTAGCGGCGGCGGCTTTTTGTATCCTTTTAGTTGATCCCTATTCTTTATTTCACATAGGCTTTCAATTTTCTTTTTTGGCTGTTATTGGGATAGTAATTTTTTATAAAAGTCTCTATCGTTTATGGATTCCCAAGTATTCTATTTTGAATTTCTTTTGGCAATTATTGGTAGTGGGAATAGCGGCACAAATAGCCGTGCTGCCTTTGTCCGTGTATTACTTTCATCAAATCCCCATGTATTCTTGGTTAGCGGGTTTGATTGCTGTGCCATTTGCAAGTATCATTTTATATGGTGGATTGCTGCTATTATCGATTAGTAGTGTTAGTATAAATGCAGCAAGCTATGTAGGGTTATTTCTTTCGTATTTGATTGATTTCCAACATCAAATCATAGACCTAATTTATCAATTGCCTTATGCGGTCTGGCATTCCATTTGGTTAGAAGGGTATGAGGTAGTTTTATGGTATGGAATAGTAGTGAGTGTAGGACTTATTTGTATCACCAAACGAGTGGGGTTTTTAAAATTTGTTATAGTTAGTTTGATTTTAATAGTGATGGGTAATATGCAACAAGACCTAAAAAAGCAGGAGCAACTCCAATTGGTGATTTATGATATTCCCAAAAAGAGTGTTACTAACCTAGTAGATGGGCAAACTATTTATGAACTAACAATGGATACGCTTACCCAAAAGGAGCAATCCTATTATCTCAATAACTACCATATGTCAATTTCTAATAAAACCATAGCTACACAAGATTCAGTAGCAACCAATCAAGTATATTGGAATTCTCCATATTTGCAAATAGGATCAAAAAGAATGGTCATTATTGATCGAAAAAATCCATTAAGGAAACAGCGATCACAATCATTCGAATGTACGTATCTTTTTCTGCGAAATACCCCCTCTATTACCATCGAACAACTGCAACAATCATATGTCTTTGAGTTGCTTATTGTTGATCAATCGAATCAAATTAAGGTAGTTAGGGATTGGGAAAAAGACTGTAGGTTAGCAGGTATTGATTTTCATTATACGGGTCAAGAAGGGGCTTTTATTAGGTGTTTTAGATAATGCTATATTATAATGTCCTTGTATAAATTACTTTATAATTATTAGAAAAAAAATAAGTATTTCTTCCTTCATATAATATTTTTTCTTTATTTTTGATTTCTATTCCACTTGCTAGGCTGAATACAAGGATTTTTCCTTTTCCTTTTCCTTTTCCTTTTCCTTTTCCTTTTCCTTTTCCTTTTCCTTTTCCTTTTCCTTTTCCTTTTCCTAATAGAGAGATTATACACTATACCTTACCTCCCACCCTGTGTTAATATTTTTTATTTTCAAATGACATAGCTATGAATCTTCGAAAACAAATTAATCAATTGAAAAGACTACATTTTTTTATAGAATTTAAATCAACAGGTTCCCCTGCTAAATTGGCTAGTAGATTAGAAATATCTGAAGCCACCTTATACCGATATCTGAATGAATTAAAACTTGATGGTGCCGAAATAAAGTATGATAAATGGCAGGAAAGTTATTATTACCAAAATGATTATGTGTTAAAATTTTGACTTTTTTACAAACTCTCAAATAATGAGAGGTTGGTAATCTATTTAAAATTACCAGTAAATTCTGCTAATGAAAAAAATAAAATGGATTCTAAAATCAATATCAATTATTATTTTCTTTGCTTTGAGTATTTATTTATTCTATTTAAGTAAAAAATATGAACAAAGAGGACAAAATTTTCAGAAACTTGAAACAGGAGAATCTATGATGGAAGTATTAAATTTATTAGGTGATCCTGATGTTGTTTATGAGAAAGAAAGTAATCAACCTGAATGGCAGTACATTATGGACATGACACCCTTTGTTCCTCATCTAGGAGTAATTTATTTTGAAAATAATAAAGTAGATACTTTTTTTATTACGGATTGACTTTGATAAGATTCTACTGTTAGATAGGATTCTTAACTTAAGAACTATTGTATCATGACTAATGATATATTTTTTTCCATATTACTCTTTTTTATCCTTGCAGATAGTACTTGTAAGGCACAAGAAATAGATACAGCTTTTATAAAAGCTTTTTGCAAAAACTATTCTCCTAAAATTGGAGATACCACTTATCTTAAGACTAATGAAATAATTTATTTCGAGGTCAAAAAAAAGAAAGATAAGTTTGTATTATCTGCCCTAAAAGGAGTTCATTCAAAATTATTTTATGAGACGATTTATGAGGCTTTCGAACGAATAGATGCTGCTCCTTTTGATAGTAATAACTTAAATGCCATCTTGATTCATTTTGATTTTAATGAAAGTGATGAGTACCGTGAAAATGTTATTAAGGACTTTAAAATGAAATATGGAATAGAAGAAAATGTAACCATAATAACAAGTAATTACATGAAAAAACCGATTAGGTAATTAGGCGAAAGAATTTGCTGTGCATTGTTTTGTCCAGCAAGTTTTTCTTGAAAAGTCTCAAACATTCTCTCCACTAAAATTCAAAATCTCTTCCAAATACCGCCGATGATTTGCCAAACGGGGCACTTTATTTTGAACGCCAAATTTTCCTCTAGACCTCATCCAATCATGAAAAGTGCCTTTGGGTAACAGGGTTAATTGCAACTCATTAAGTGCCATGTTTTTAAAGCGCTTAGCTTCATAGTCTGAATTGAGTAGTTGTAGATTTTGATCCAGTTTTGTTTGAAATGCGATTAGGTTGGCAGGCGTTTTTTCAAACTCAATTAACCAATGATGTCCCCCTTTGCCCATTTCGGAAAAGTAGATGGGCGCAACCGTATATTCTAAAGCAATAGATCTAGTTTGCTGACAAGTCAATGCCAATGCCTTATCCGTGTTTTCTACCATTACCTCTTCTCCAAAGGCATTGACGAATTGTTTGGTACGACCTGTGATTTTAATTTTATAGGGATAAATAGAAGTGAAGGTAACCGTATCCCCTAATTTATATCGCCACAATCCAGCCGTTGTACTTACGACCATTGCATAGTTTTTTCCCAATTCTACTTCTGCTAAAGGAATGGCGATAGGATGTTCCTTGTCCCATTCTTCCATTGGTAGAAATTCATAATATACACCATTGTTCAATAGCAATAACATATCATCATCCTCTGAATTGATCTGTAGTGAAAAGAATCCTTCCGAGGCATTATAAATCTCCATATAGGTGAAATCCTCCTTGGGGATGAATTGCTTGAACTGTTCTTTATAAGGAGCGAATCCAACCCCTCCATGTGCATATACACTGAGGCTAGGCCATACTTCTGATATATTTTCTTTGCCTGTTATTTCTAACAATTTTCGGAAAAGAACAATCGTCCAAGTAGGCACACCTGCAATCATATTAATGTCGGTAGCATCTTTTGTTAATTGAGCAGTGCGTTCGATTTTTTCTTCCCAATTGCTCATCAAAGCGGTCTTAAAATCGGGAGCAAAAAAGGGACGACCCACAAAAGGCATTCGATGTGCCATGATAGCAGATACATCTCCAATGGTGGTTTTAGGATAGGGATCGAAAGTTTCCAAACTGCCTACCATCAATAGATTCTTATCTGCAAAATTTCGGGCATTCGGATTATTACGGTATAAGATGGTAGTTGCATCCCAATTGCCTCGAATATGGTTGGTAAATAAATTTTGATCGGTGAGGGGGATATATTTACTTTTATCGTTGGTAGTGCCAGAGGATTTAGAAAACCATTTAACCTGTCCGCCCCACAAGACATCTCGCTCTCCGTGCATCATGCGCTGTATGTAAGGCTTCAACCCTTCATAGTCAAATATGGGGACTTGTTTGGCAAAGTCTTCTTGGGTCTTGATGTGTCGATAGCCAAATTGCTTCCCCCACTTGGTATGCTTACTGGCAGCAATCAACTGTTGCAACAGCACTTGCTTTTGCACTTTATGGGGTTGCTCCATAAATTCTATGATGCGTCCCAAGCGTTGACGCAGATACCAACGCATTACTTTGTTGATGGTCTCTTTCATCTGCAAAAGATGATTTAGGGGAAAGTTAGACTGCTTTGTTTTTAGAAAGTCAGTCGACTTCGTTATTACTTAGATTGTTTTTATCCATGATAAAAGTAACAAATAAAAGCAATTGCTAGTGTTTTGTAAATTAAAATTTGATTAATTACTCGCCACCTTCGGCGTCTCGCAAAAGGGTTCTTAGAAGGCAACGATTTCAAAAAATGGCTTTAAAAAGCCATTTTTTGAAATCGTTACCTCCTAAAACTTATTTGCCGAGCTGGCGCCATCCAGCGAGGCATCCAAGAATATATCAATTTATTTTGGTTTAATTGTCTTGCCCTAAGTTGGCTTGAATTTTCCTGTTAATACCTTTATTTTCGCATCTTTTTAATATGTTATTGAATTATGGAGACATCCTCAGTGTTAAAGACTACAGAAGACATTCAAAAAAATAATAACATGGGTAGGCGAACAGAAATAGCTACTATCATAAAAGACCCAAAGATTGGGGATCGAGTAACCGTTAAAGGATGGGTTAGAGCCTTTAGGAATAATCGCTTTGTGGCCTTAAATGATGGCTCCGCTTTTAAGACGTTGCAAGTCGTAATAGATGAGGAAGTGATTCCTGAAGATATTGCTAAGCGCATTGGTTTTCACGCTTGCATAGCTGCGACTGGTCAATTAGTTGAATCTCAGGGGGCAGGTCAAGCGGTGGAATTACTAGCGGATAAAGTAGAGATTTTGGGAGAGACCGATTTGAGCCAATATCCGATGCAAGCCAAAAAGCAGACGATGGAGTTCCTTCGAGAGAAGGCGCATTTTCGGATGCGGACGAATACTTTTAGTGCAGTATTCCGAATTAGACATGGGGTAGCTTTTGCCATCAACAAATATTTCAATGATCGAGGTTATTACTATTTGCATACGCCAATCATTACAGGCTCAGATGCAGAAGGGGCAGGAGAGATGTTTCGGGTGACTACCTTTGATCCAGGCAAAGCCCCTATTGCAGAAGATGGAACGACCGATTGGAAGCAAGACTTTTTTGGAAAAGCTACTAACCTGACGGTATCTGGACAATTACAAGGAGAGATTGGCGCATTAGCTCTAGGTAAGATTTATACATTTGGCCCAACTTTTAGAGCAGAAAATTCTAATACCTCTCGCCACTTAGCAGAGTTTTGGATGATCGAACCAGAGGTAGCTTTTTATGATATTTATGATGATATGGACTTGGCAGAGGACTTTGTCAAGTACTTAATCAATTATTGCTTAGAGCATTATCCCGATGATCTTGAGTTTTTGGATCAACGTATTCAAGAACTCGAAAAGAACATGAAGAAAGAATTACGTCGTCCAATGGGATTGATTGAGACGCTTCGGTTTGTCGTAGAAAATGATTTTGAACGTATCACATATACGGATGCCATCAATCTATTAAGAAGTTCTAAACCTTATAAAAAAGGTAAATTTGAATATGAAGTAGAGTGGGGGATCGACTTACAATCAGAGCATGAGCGGTGGTTGGTAGAGAAGAAATTTAAGAAGCCGGTTATCGTAAGAGATTATCCAAAAGACATCAAAGCCTTTTACATGCGGATGAATGATGATAATAAGACGGTGGCAGCGATGGATGTGTTATTCCCTGGTATTGGAGAAGTCATTGGCGGTTCTCAAAGAGAAGAAAGAATTGATTTATTGAAGTCACGGATGGCAGAGATGCATATTGAAGAAGAGGAATTATCTTGGTATTTGGATTTAAGAAAATTTGGAGGCGCCCCACACGCAGGTTTTGGATTAGGGTTCGAGCGAATGATCTTATTCATCACCGGTATGGGAAATATTCGAGATGTTATTCCTTTCCCTCGTACGCCTGGAAATGCGGAGTTTTAAGGGGAGAACGGTAGATGGTAGACGGTCGCTTTGCTTGACGGTGGACGGTTTAGATGTTGACTACCTGATACAGTAGTTACAAAATAAAAAAGGCGAATCCAAAACGGATTCGCCTTTTTGCGTTTTATAAGGTCTAGTGGCCGTCTACCGAAGCGACCGTCAGCCGTCCACCGTTACCTAAGCTCTCTCCACATTAGCCACCTTATACATTTTCTGCAATTTCTTACGAGCGAAGAAAATTCTACTTTTCACAGTGCCTAGAGGTACCTCTAATTTATCTGCAATTTCATCATACTTATATCCTTGATACGCCATCCAGAATGGTACTTTAAACTCCTCTGGTAAACGGTTAACCAGTTTCATTAGTTCTCCATAAGAAACATTGGTTTCTCCAGCATTTCTAATAACATGATCTCCAGAATTGATATAGTAATTATTACTGGTTTGATCTAGGATGACCCCTCTGCGAACTTTCTTGCGATAATTATTAATAAAGACATTTCGCATGATCGTAACAGCCCAAGCTTTGAAATTGGTATTTTCTTGGTATTTATCGGCATTAGCAATGATTCGCATAGCGGTATCTTGGTATAAGTCTTCTGCATCTGCGGAATTGCCAGTTAATTTTAGGGAAAAGGCTTTTAGCGTGTTGGTAACGTTTTTTAAGTGATCTTGAATTCTACTCAACATAAGGCACTCAGTTTAAAAACTCCTTGCTAAATTTTCGGGTAATTCCATAAACGGGAGCAAAGAATTGTGTAGTTAAATACAATAAAAGAAATCGAGTATATGTAAATATTTTTTACAAAAATAGAACCAATGTTTTGGTAATGCAAATATTTTTTACAAAAAATTGATTTTTTGTAGTACTATAACTTTGTTTTTTCTAATAAATTGTAAATAATAAAATCAATTCTATTAAAATTGACATCGTTAAGACAGTGTAATTATCAAAAATTCTATTTTTTGGTTAAGAAAACGATTATTTTTTGACTAAATTCAACATTTATTCGATTAACGGTGTTACCATTTTAGCATTCTATTAGCGATATTGTAAACATTTTTTGAATTTTTCGTTGATAGTACGGTCATTGTCATTTGGTTAATTCTAATGATCAATGACTAATAATAACTCACGATAACTAAATAGGATGGAGATGTCTGCGTCAAGGTTAGCCACTAATATTAAGCACTTGAGAAAGCAAAAGGGTATTAGTCAAGAAGAATTGGCTGGTGAGCTAGGTCTGAATAGAGGAAATATCGCTTCCTATGAAAAAGGAACGGCAGAACCCAAAATATGCAATTTGGTCAATTTAGCCCACTTTTATAAGGTATCTGTGTTAGATTTGATCAGAGCGGATTTACAGTGCTCTATAGCACTAAAGACGGCTAGAAAGAATTACCAGTACGAATTAAAAAAAGAAGACAAAGAAATATTAGGGAACTATATTGAGCAAGCAGGAGAGTTGAAGTCTGTTATAGAGAGCTTACGAGTTTGTCACCAATTTCAGTTAAAGACGATCAAAGATTTGCCACTAGAAGTCCAACCAGTCGTTGCTAATTTTAATCAATTATGCAATGCTAGCAATCATCTCTTAAAAGCCCACCTTGATTTATTGAATTTTGTAAATAGTCGAATGAAGTAAACTATTAATGGAGAATTGATAATGAAAAATTGAGAATTAGCAAGTGTCACGTGAATTCTCAATTTTTCATTCTCAATTATTTCTTAACTAATTCCTTAATCTTATCTTCCAATTCATATTCATCACCAGGCACATAGCCATTATGATGATAGACAATCTTACCTTCTTGATCTACTAAAAAAGTCTGTGGAATAGTTTGGAAATTGAAAGCTGTTTGCAAAGCGGTAGGTTTTCCACTTAGCACGGTATATTCCCAACCCTTAGAGGAAACTAGAGCAGGAATAGTAGCAGCTGCTCTTCGAGTATCAATGGAGACAGCAACCAATTCCATATCGTAATCATCTTGCCAATCCGCATATACATCCGCAATCGCATCTAACTCTTTTTTGCAAGGAGCACACCAAGTTGCCCAAAAACTAATAACGGTAATCTTACCATTGTTTCCAAAATCCTGCATGTTCACCGTCTGTCCTTCCAGGGTTTTTACCTCTATATCAGGAATCGTTTTGTCCTGACCATTGGCTGTGAAAAATAGTAGGGAAAAAGAGAAGAAGAGAAGAGTCTTTATTAATTTCATGATAGAGTAATAGGTTTATTTTATGGTCGTATTCTGCATTTAATTGGACGTACAAATTGCCCCTAAATATTCATTTTTGCAGGATATTAACAGGACTTTAATTTATTTTGGCTAATTCTATTGTTCTATTGTTCTATTGTTCTATTGTTCTATTGTTCTATTGTTCTATTGTTGAGTCTACTCTAAAAACCCTAAAGAGAACATAGTTCATTGA
>CALJIQ010000444.1 GCA_937973995.1 uncultured Saprospiraceae bacterium | reverse complement strand
CGGAGGGAACCGTTGTCAACGCTCCACTTTCTAGTACGGTCAAACTAGGAAGGACGCCTGTAGAACGCCAAAATTCCAATTCATATACTCCAGCACTTACTTCTTTAAAAGCGGTTCCATTCTCTCCAAAGGAAGGAGATTTTAAAGTACTACCAAGACAAGGCACTTCTACAAAGAAGTTGGAGGCATTTGCCACTCTTATATCTAAACCAGCAGTAAGGCTCCCTGTGCTAGGTATTCGCAGTACATCGTGGAAATAATAAGTATTGTTTACTTCACAATTATTAGGGTCTGCACAATGGCAAGGGTCGCTAAAGCTTAACTGATCCATAGAAGCAAAAACCAAATCTGTTGGAATGGTTCCACATCCATTAGATTGTAATAAACTCGATCTGGCATTACCTGGATCAAACAAAGACCTCATTCTTATTTTTTGACCTTGTGTGAATAAATTCATACAAACATCATGAGAGTAGTCCATATAATTTTGAAACATATCGGGTAAATCTCCAACCCCTTCATCACAAGTATTTTGATCTGGATGGGAACAGGGTGCTCCCACATTACTGGAGGCACCTGCCAAAGGCGTATCACTAACCGCATCATCTAAACTACAAGCTCCATCTCCCCAAATATGGAATAAATTGAGCCAATGCCCTACTTCGTGGGTAGTTGTTCTGCCAAGATGAAATGGCGGAACGACGGTTCCCACCGTACCAAAAGATCGATGGTCAATCACAATTCCATCGGTGCTGATATTCCCACCGGGTAATTGCGCATAGCCTAGTAAAAGCCCCAAATCGCTCACCCAAATATTCAAATAAGATCGGGTGTCCCAGGCATCTTTTCCACCAGTCTGGTTAGTTTTAATCAAATCATTTGCACCAAAAGAAAGTTGATCTGTAACCGTTCTTGTAATTCCGGTGGTGGGATTCCCATTGGGGTCTAAGGTGGCCAAACAAAATTCTATTTCTATATCGGCTGCTACTGGTAAAAAGTCAGCTGGGGTATTCGTTGCATCTGCATTCAATCTTCTAAAATCTTGGTTTAATACAGCTATTTGGGATAGAATTTGAGCATCACTAATATTTTCACTAGCTTCATTATAGACTATATGCACGACCGTAGGGATCGTGATAACCGAATTATTCGATCTAGAGGAACTTGAGCGATTGCCTTGTAACTTTGCCTCAATTTCCGCTCGTCTATTAATAATTTCTGGATCTTCTTCCATTTGATTCTTCATATAGTCCATCGTGCCACAGGTCCGCTGTTGAGCAGGTAGAAGATCACAAAAAAGTATAGAAATCAATAGGAGTAACAAATAATTGTTCACAGGGTGTTTCATAGTATGATAATATCTGCTGAAGGGTGTATGAGTGAGGGTGAAAGTTATTGGTTAGGAAACTGGGTGAATTAGGTAGGAAAGGAGGATAAAGTTGGAAGAAATTCGTTGAGGCAAATTACATAAATACCTTTAAAAAGTCAATTTATTTATTAAAGTTATTTAGGGAAATGGAGGGTTATTAGAGGTTATTGCCAAAATACATCTAGCAATAACCTTTAATAACTATAATAACACGAAGTACGTAATGTAACATTATTAATTACTGATTATTAATTATTTTCCAGACGCTACTGAACACGCCTAATTAGCTAATAATCAGTAATTAATAATCAATCAACTGAAAGGCAAAGTTGTTGTCCGACTACTTATTTCCCTTTCTTTTAAGCAGTTTGTATCGCCAAAGTAGGGTAAACCTTTTTTATCAATTCAAAGCCACCAAATAATACGGTGGTATAAAATAAATCTCCTGCCAACGTATTCCAAAAGAAAGGAATACCAGCCACATAGGCTTCAATGATGCCTATCGCAGTCTTAGGATAGATCGGATCCATCCACCAAGAACCAAGATTGGTAACTAAGAAGAATATTGCGGAAGCAAGCACACTTGCAAATAATAGATTGCCAGTTTTAATCTTTTTCAATAAGCCTTTTCCCATCAATACAATCAATATCAAGGCAGCATATACCATCGGGATACCCATCCATGAAAACCCATCAAAATAAGCGGCATATAGCACATTATTGAGTACCAAATCACTTATCCATAGTGCGATCAATGGCACTAAAAATGCCCAATATTTCTTGGAAAAATAAGCAGCTCCAAAAAGAGCCATTCCACCAATAGGCGTGAAATTAGGAGGATGTGGTAATAAACGGCTCATCGCTGCTAGTACTACTATTCCCGCCAGAAAGAAGGTTTTTTTATTCAGTTTGATAGTCATATTCGGAAAAATATTTATTCGATTTGCTGCAAATGTCTTAAAAATAACAGCAATATCAAAGATATAAGATTAGTATCTTTTTGGGAGGCAACTGATAATATGAATTAGAGAATTTATGCATCTCAAAGAAATTCGTATAAACCGTTTGTTTGTTGCGAATAGTCATCAGGGCTTTAATTTGTTTAACTATTTATACAAAAGATTAAACAAAAAATATTTTTCCCTGTTTTAACAGTGTTTATACTCGAAACGGTGTAAAAAAGTGATTTTCCAACGGTTTATTTGTTTAGTTGTTGAACTGTTTATCCTAGTATAGCTTGTAAACGATAAACCAATAAATATTTAGTTCACTTTCACAATTTTATCCCACTTACAGTATATACCAAAAATCAAAATGTCAATACTTGGTTCTTTCTTTGACAAATCAGGTAAAACGCTACACCCGCGAATCAGATTGGCATCGAGCCGACATTTATTACATTGTAAATTAAGTTTTATTATGTTTTCCGCTGCCCATCGCCGCTGTGCGGCTCGGGCAGCGTTAAGGGGCTTGGGGGAGAAGATATTTCTAAGTCACCATAGCGACTTAGAAATATCTTCTCCCCCAAATCCCCCCTGTGCGAGGCGCCGCAGGCGCCGAGCAAAAAATAAAGAAACTTAGTTTACAGTGTATTTATTTATTATATAAAAATATACAATCAAAATTATGAATGACTATTTAAATGGACATGCCGTTGGAGATGATTTAGGCGAAGACCACATTGCTACTTCTCTTGATACTCCCATGCACAGCCGAGCTTTTGATCTATCTGATGAAGAAAAAATAGAACTAATTTCGGGTAAATTCAGAGATATTATGGATACGCTTGGATTGGATTTACAAGACGATAGTTTAAGTGGGACGCCAAAAAGGGTAGCGAAAATGTTTGTCAAAGAGATTTTTTATGGTCTCCATCCCAAAAAGAAACCCAGCATTACCTTATTTGATAATAAATTCAATTATCGCAATATGGTGGTGGAAATAAATATCCCCGTCTATTCGACCTGCGAACATCACTTTTTGCCAATAAAAGGTAAAGCGCATGTTGCTTACTTCTCTTCTGGAAAGGTCATTGGATTATCTAAATTGAATCGAATCGTTGAATATTATGCTAAAAGACCGCAAGTTCAAGAACGATTAACTAAACAGATAGCAGAAGAATTGTCTCTAGTCCTAGATACCAACGATGTAGCAGTTTATATAGAGGCAGAACATTTCTGTGTACAGTCCAGAGGCATTCAGCATGAGCATTGCTTAACCATTACCAATGACTATAATGGAAAGTTTTTAAATAATACCACTAAAATGGAATTTTTAAGAGCTATTGGGAAGTGAGTGAGTTTCGAGTATCGGCTGAGCGGTTTAAACTTTAGCAATCTTTAGTGCGGGAAACAGATTACAAAAGTTTCTAAAACTTTTGTAATCTTCATTGATGTACTCTCTTTATTTTTCCTTCAAAAACAAATTCAGCAGGTCCACAAAGCCATATATTTTTGTATTGGTTCTTAGCAACCTCAAAGCGAACCTTTAAGTCCCCCCCTTTTGCTTTGATGGGAATACCTCCCTTTCTCAAATGCAAAAATGCTTGTGTAGGATTCTTTATAAAATAAGCGATCGCTGCCGCAGTCACCCCAGTCCCACAAGCTAAGGTCTCCTCTTCTACTCCTCTTTCGTAGGTAGCCACCGAAATACCTTCCTCTGTTGGCTCTACAAAATTGACATTGATCCCTTCTTTCTGATAAGCGTCTGAATAACGGATCGCCCTACCCTCTTGGAAAATATCTACTTGCTCCAAAGTTGGAACAAAGGTGACATAATGGGGAGACCCTGTATCCATTATGTATTGATCGGAATGTTGTTGAATCTCTTCTACATCAATCATTTTCAATTCTACCCAGTTACCCTCTTTGTTAATCTTCGCTTCGTGAGGACCGTCCACTGCCAAAAAGGTGCATTCTTCGCTTATTAGGCCTAGTTGGTTGGCGAAAGCAACAAAGCAACGTCCTCCATTGCCACACATACTACCTTCTTTCCCGTCTGCATTAAAATAGACCATTTCTAAGCCGTAAGTTGGATGTTCTTCCAAGAGGATGAGGCCGTCCCCACCAATTCCAAATCGACGATCGCATAGTCGATTAATCCAATCCGTATCTTGCTTAGTGATCTGTTGTTTTGAGCGATTATCAATCATCACAAAATCATTCCCTGCTCCTTGGTATTTGTAAAAAGGAATTTCCATTCTTCAAAAGTACGGATTCCATCAAAAAGCTGTAATCTTGCAGTCTTTAATAGGTTATTTAGTGTTATGGTGTTTCGGTATTTTGGTAGCGTTTTCCATACAATGCATTTGGGGAACACACATTATACTTTCGTAAAAGTATAATTCACCATAAAACCACAGAACCATACTACCACAAAACCTATTTAATTATCAAACTAAAGTTATGTCAAACATACCCTGGCAAACCGCCAAATCTTATAAAGATATTACGTACAAAAAAGCGCAAGGAGTAGCTAGAATTGCATTCAATCGTCCAGAAGTAAGAAATGCTTTTCGGCCCAATACCGTTTCAGAATTGTTAGATGCTTTTCATGATGCAAGAGAAGACCAGACCGTAGGCGTAGTGCTTTTATCTGGAGAAGGTCCTTCCCCTAAAGATGGCGGCTGGGCATTTTGCTCTGGAGGCGATCAACGGGTGAGAGGGGCAACTGGATATCAAGGATCGGATGGAGTCGGTCGGCTTAATATTTTGGAAGTCCAGCGACTCATTCGCTTTATGAATAAAGCCGTGATTGCCGTTGTACCTGGATGGGCAGTGGGAGGCGGACACAGTTTGCATGTCGTCTGCGACCTCACCTTAGCGAGTAAAGAACATGCCATTTTCAAACAAACAGATGCCGATGTTGCCAGTTATGATGCGGGCTATGGTTCTGCTTATTTGGCTAGACAAGTGGGACAAAAAAGGGCTCGAGAAATCTTTTTCTTAGGCAGAAATTATTCCGCTCAAGAGGCAATGGATATGGGCATGGTGAATGCGGTTATTCCCCATGATGAATTAGAAGACACCGCCTTCCAATGGGCACAGGAAATATTGGGCAAAAGCCCAATGGCGATTAAAATGCTCAAATTTGCCTTTAACTTAATTGATGATGGCTTAGTAGGGCAACAGATTTTTGCGGGAGAAGCTACTCGACTTGGCTATATGACAGAGGAAGCCAAAGAAGGACGGAATGCCTTTTTAGAAAAACGTAAACCAGATTTCGACCAGTTTCCTAAGTTTCCGTAGAGAGGAAATGAATAGAGGAGTAAATGACTTTTCAAATGGATTTAGCCTTAGACTTACTACCCTATCAAAGCCTATTACAGGTGAAAGTGGTAGAACAACAAAAAAAGGTATTTGATCCCATCCGTAAGAAATACTACGTTTGGCAACCCGAAGAGATCGTTCGGCAATTATTGGTTCACTACCTAATCAATGAAGTTGGATACAATAAAAATAGAATCCATCTAGAAAGAGGAATCAAAGTAAATGGACGAGCGAAAAGATGCGATATTATTATTTATGATGGAGAGACGAAACCTTACTTTTTGATCGAATGCAAAGCCCCCAAAATCAAATTAACTCAAAAAGTGTTGGATCAAATCGCTATTTATAACATGGGTTTTCAAGTGCCTTATTTATTGGTGAGTAATGGCAGACAATCTTATTGTTGTGCGATAGATTATCAAGAAAAAACCTACACCTTTCTAGAAAATCTTCCATCTCCGAAATGAATAATTTAATTTGCCAACTTTATTTCCCATTCAAGGTATATAAATATTGAATAGGTGTTGTGGTTTTATGGCATTTTGGTTTTATGGTTGAGTTTTCTTTTTAAAGAGAAGGGTTGTCATCCAAAACAAACTTTCTAATAAAAAATGATTCCTTGGAAAGGCAAAAAGCTTCTCGTACAAGTTAGCTATACCAGAATACCACAAAACCATAATGCCATAACATTTTTTTCAATCATTAAGGGTCGTACTGATACCCTTAAATACAATTTTTCCCAATGACTACTCTTTCTTTAGATCCTAACATACAGGAGACCATTGATGCTTGGCTGGCAGGTAATTACGACCAAGCAACGAAATCGGAAATTCAAAAAATGATTGACCAAGGTGATAAAAAAGCCTTGACAGATGCTTTTTATAAAGATTTAGAATTTGGTACAGGAGGCTTGCGTGGTATCATGGGGGCTGGTTCCAATCGAGTGAATAAATACACCTTAGGTACCGCTACCCAAGGGTTCTGCAATTACCTTTATAATACCTATTCAGGAGAGCAGTTAAAAGTGGTGATCGCACACGATAGTAGAATTAATTCCAAGTTATTTGCCCAGCTTACGGCAGAGGTATTTTCTGCTAATGATATCTATGTCTATTTCTTTGAAGATTTAAGACCCACCCCCGAATTATCTTTTGCCATTAGAGAATTAGGATGTCATGGAGGGGTGATGCTCACGGCCTCTCATAATCCGAAAGAATATAATGGGTATAAGGCCTATGGAAAAGATGGAGGTCAATTGGTGTCTCCAAGTGATAAAGCAGTAATGGCAGAGGTCAAAAAAATCCAAAGCATTGATGCGATTAAATTTGATAAGAGAGAACGGAATATTGAAATCATTGGGAAGAAAATGGATGAGAAATATTTGGATGCACTCGTCAGTCTATCCATTTCTAAAGAGGCTATTCAAAGGCAAAAGGATTTAAAAATTGTATTCTCTCCAATTCATGGTACAGGGGGCGTGTCCGTACCTCCTGTTTTGAAGAAATTTGGATTTGAAAATGTGATGGTCGTGGAAGAACAAGCGACCCCTGATGGAAACTTTCCTACCGTAGTATATCCCAATCCAGAGGAACAGGAAGCCATGACCTTGGCATTAAAAAAAGCAAAAACAGTCGATGCGGATTTGGTGATGGCAACTGACCCTGATGCAGACCGTGTCGGCATTGCTATAAAAAATGATAAAAATGAGTTCATCTTATTAAATGGAAATCAAGCAGCTTGTTTATTAATTCATTATGTATTGACGGCTTGGGAAAAGGCTGGGAAGTTGGATGGCGATCAATACGTTGTCAAAACAGTAGTGACCTCTTACTTGATTGATAAAATTGCGGCTTCCAAAGAAGTTCCTTGTTATAATACCCTTACTGGATTTAAATACATCGGCGAGTTGATGACCCAATTGGAAGGGAAGAAAACCTTTTTAGCAGGTGGCGAAGAGAGTTATGGATATCTAGTAGGAGAACATGCTAGAGATAAAGATGCGGTGGTTTCTTGTGCCATGCTTGCTGAAATGACCGCCTATTATAAAGACCAAGGCAGCAGTTTGTACCAAGCACTACTTAATTTGTATGAAGAATATGGGATATACAAAGAAAAGTTGATTGCATTGACTAAAAAAGGGAAAAGTGGCGCAGAGGAAATCCAAGCAATGATGGATGGATTTAGAAAAAATCCGCCTACTTCTTTGGGTGGATCGGACATTGTAACCATCAAGGATTATAAAAGTAGTACCTCCCTTGAAGTAGCTAGTGGAGAGAAAACGAGAATAGACTTACCCTCCTCTAATGTACTCCAGTTTTTTACAGAAGATGGTAGTATTATTTCGGCCAGACCGTCAGGTACAGAACCCAAAATCAAGTTCTACTGTAGTGTAAATGACCAATTACCAAATAAAAGTGATTTTGAGCAAGTAGAAGCTGGGCTGAATAAAAAATTAGACCGTATTTTGGAAGATTTGGGGGCTAAGTAAAGAAGGATTCCTACAACATGTGGTTCTTTGACCTAACCCGTGATTCCTTTCCTGCAATGGACATCGAATCCCTTGTGCGAATCAGATTGAAGCGTTTTACGTGATTTATGAAAGAATAAAACCTATTAAGGGACGAAGAAATAAATCACTTACCCAAATTTTGTCTCCCGCAAAGTCTCGCCAAGGATACGCTAAGGTACGCAAAGCTAGACCTTTTACTAACTTAGCGTACTTTGCGAAACCTGAGCGATCCTTTGCGAGAAATACCTATGTGGGTAGGTTATTTATTGCCGAAGCCCTAAACAAAAACAACACAATGAGATTATTACCAGCACTGATTTTTGCATTACTTTTAATCAATAGCTGTAAGTCGGATGATGATAGAGTTACGATTGAAGATGAAGTAGCACTAATAGACGCTTATGTCCGCAGTAACAACCTTTCTACCCAAGTATCTAACTCTGGGTTATATTATGAGATTTCTGGACCACAAACAGGGCAAACGATCAATCCTAGGGCTTTAGCCGTCTTTGAATTAAAACAGTTTTTATTAGATGGGACGATCCTCGTAGAGACGAGTACGACCCCTGCGGCAGCGATTCCAGCCCAATTGTTTCCGGGGCTCGTAGAGGGATTTAGTTTACTTAAAAAAGGCGATACGGGTATTTTTTTGATGACTTCAGATCTAGCATTTGGAAGCTCAGGCGGAAATGGAGTGCCTCCCAATACCCCAGTTGGATTTGAGATTACGGTAGTAGAATGCCATCCAGATTTACTAAGCTATGAAATTAGCCAAATTCAAAACTATATACTCGATAATAACCTAACCGCTCAAGCAACTACTTCTGGGCTGCATTATGTCATTGAGGAACCAGGGGAAGGAGACCATCCTACTTCCACATCAAGGGTATCTGTTAATTATAAAGGATTCCTACTGGATGGTACGGTCTTCGACGAATCCAATGATGCCCCTTTATCTATTGCATTAACACAAGTCATAGCAGGTTGGCAGGAAGGAATTCCGCTTTTTAAAAAAGGTGGAAAAGGATTATTATTTATTCCTTCCTCCAGGGCTTATGGTGCAAATGGCCAGGGTCCCATACCACCTAATACCCCTATTGCTTTTGAAATTGAGTTGGTTGATTTTGAATAATGTATAGTAAGTAGGTAATTAGGTTTACGGAGAGCGATTATGCTAATAGCCTTCAAAGAATGTCCATTAAGGGTTAAAAATTCCGTTGATTTTCAGTAAGATAGACCTTAAATCATGGTGATTTTTAAAATCACCATGATTTAAACTTGAAAATCACAACCTTTTATCTACCAACCTCTCGTTCGTGAAAATATTAAAACAAAACAATTATTCAAAATATTTGGAAAAACCGATTATTTATTTTTTATTGCGGCAAATCCCCTGTACCTAGTTCATTTTCATATTACCTTCAGATAAACTAATCTTTTCCGATGAAAAGAGTTAAAATAGAATTAGAATTTATATTTCGAGCCTCGCCGACCATTTTATATAAATTCCTTACAACTCCAGCATGTCTAATTCGATGGTTTTGTGATGAAGTCGACATCACAGGCGAAACATTTGTCTACACTTGGAGTGGAGCAGATGAAATAGCCGAGCTAATTGATGATATAGAAGATGAGCGGCTGAAATTCAAATGGGAAGATGCAGATGATGAAAATGAGTATTTGGAATTTCGGATGTCTAAGTCTCCCATTACTAATACTTCTATTTTAGAGATTACCGACTTTTGTGATGAAGACGAGGTAGATGACACCAAGGCTCTTTGGGAAAGTCAGATGAAGGTCTTGCAGGGTGTAACAGGTGGATAAATTTATTTGATGGTTTGATTGCTGGATGGTTAATCCTCCAGCAATCAAACTATCCAATCTTCTTGCCTGATTATCTTTCTATCAATACCCAAATCATAATACCCACTCCTATTAGAAAGATAAGTGAGCCTAATAAACTAAATATTCCCCCAATAAAAGGCAAGAACGCAAACAAACGAACTACTAAGCCACCCAACGCCACCAAAGCTCCCAATCGAAAGGTATCGTCATCCCAAAGACCACTCCCCATTGCATACCCTTTTTTCTCTAATTTCTTCTCTAATCTTTTCATTCGTTTTTCCCACTTGACCGCTTTCTTTTCTTGTTTCAATAATTTTTTTTGCTCCTTTTTGGACAGCTTTTCTTTAACGGGTACTGGTGCCGATTTTACTCCATAAAGATTATTTGAAAAGACCATTAAAGCCCCAAAAAGAAGATAGGTGATTGCTTTTTTCATAATGTTAACTGCATGATTTTATGTAAGTGGAAGGACATTATTAATTACTGATTATTAATTATTCTACAAACGTGATATACTGAACTTGGGATAAATATCCGATTATCCAATACTGTTTATTTGTTGAATTGTTGAACTGTTTATCCAAGTGTAGCTTGTAAACAGTTAAACAAATAAACGAATTATCCATTTTCGGTAATTTATCCCGTCTGTAGTATAAATACGTGTAATTAGCTAATAATCAATAATGAGTAATCAATAATCAGAATAACTTTAAAGTAGAATTACTTTTGTCCGCCCACTCAAGCACAATTGGCTTAAATACTAAAAAAGTACAATGTACAAATTATTCAAATAATGCCGCCCCCTCTTCTCCAACTTGGGTTCCAATAGCGATCCCCATTCCTCCTAATCGAACCGCCAAACCTATTCGTTCCCCTATTTTTTTTATGATGGGTACTTTCGTTGGACCTACTCCTAAAACACCACTCCAAGTATGGTCAATGGTAACTTTTTGATGAGGAAGAATGATGTCACTTAGAAACTCGTTCAACTTGTGTTGGATCAATTCGGTAATACCAAATTGGTCCGTCGTCTCTTCCTCTGCTGCGCTATTTCTTGCCCCGCCTAGAAGGATTCTATTGCCTACATTTCTAAAATAATAATACCCTTCATCATAGTGAAAGCATCCTTTGAAAGATAAATTTGGAATAGGAGCGGTAATGAGCACTTGATTTCGGGCTGGAGCTAATGCAGTGTCTGGGAGCAGCGATTTAGTAAATCCATTAGTAGCTATTAAAACTTGCTGTGCTTCCAAATCAAAAGTATTGCAATTTAGTTGGATGTGTTCCGCTGTTTCTTGTAGCTTATTTACTTGACAACCATTTAAAATAAGTACTCCTTCTTGCCGCACCAAGTCGATTAATCGAATCATCATTTTGCTAGGATGTATTTGTCCTTCAGCCTTATTTTGAATGATGATTCCTTCTTTCCCAAATCCAAACTTCTGCCAATAATCGACGTTGGAAAAGACCTCCTTAATACCAATAATAGCGGCAATTCGATCATTAAAAAAAGGAATAAAATCTTTGATCTTTTCATCCTTACTGGGGTCTATTATTAGTTCATAGCCACCATATTCTTGATACTCCATCGCTTCCTCCCCTATTCTTTCTTTGAGTTTACGCAAGCCCTCCCATCTCTTCTTTAATAGATCCATCACTTGGTCTTCCCCATATTTTTCTACATCTGATATTAATTCCGTAATGCTACCAAAACAGGCAAAACCCGCATTTTTAGTACTTGCCCCGGTTGGTAAACTGCCTCTTTCTACAACTACCACTTTTCGTTTAGGAAAGGTCCGTTTATACGCTAGGGCAGCATTGAGTCCTACAATACCGCTACCGATGATTACTAAATCTATATCTGCTAGAAAGGTATTTTGTTCCCAATAACTAACCTTTTTATACATATTCCTTTATTTTAGCGATCTTAATACTTTTGGAGTTTTGACAAAACTCATTTGAGACTATTTGTGCCTCGTTGGCTTGTGCCAACTCGGCACCAGTAAGGTTTTTTTTGCGAGACCAAGCTAGGGCAAACTGAAGATTCGGGGAATCTTCAAGAAGCTAAGCCGTCGAGCAAAAAAAGTAAAGTTGTCAAAACTTTAAAATACTTGGTCTTTGGCAATTTATCTTTGGTAAGTGATAGCTTAGTACACTGTAAACTAAGTTTCTTTATTTTTTGCTCGGCGCCTGCGGCGCCTCGCAACAGGGGGGATTTGGGGGAGACGATTCTGCAAAGCTGCCGTGGCAG
>CALJIQ010000443.1 GCA_937973995.1 uncultured Saprospiraceae bacterium | reverse complement strand
CGTTGCCCCTTTAGAAACCCTTGTTTCCTGAAATGGACTCGATGTCCATTTCAGGAAAGGTATCACGGAGTTTGTCAAAGAATCCTAATTTTTAACCTGTCTAGAGATATATGTTAGGATTTTAAGATTTGTCCCCATGACCAGATTACTTTTGCTAATAAAGTATCCCAAAAGTAAAAACTATCTGTCCAAAATGTGGTTTTGTAGTGGGGTTTAATAAATTCTAAATAAGCACTTAATTTTGTTAGTTATAAACGCAACTCACAATCATGATCGTCAAACCATATAATGAGCAAGAGAGCAAGAAAAGTCAAGTTGGAAAAATGTTTGATAATATTGCTCCCTATTATGACTTTTTGAATGGATTTTTATCCTTAGGGATTGATAATATCTGGCGTCGCAAAGCCATTTCAAGTATAAAAGATCGCCAATCCAAACAGATATTAGATGTAGCTACGGGTACGGCTGACTTAACCTTGGAGATTCAAAAGCAGTTACCTAGCTCCGATATTATCGGTATGGATTTATCCAATGAAATGCTAGCGATTGGCAGAAAGAAAATTCAAAAGCGAGGATTAGACCAACAGATTACATTAGAGCAAGGAGATTCTGAAAATCTATCCTATTCAAACAATACCTTTGACGCTGTAACCGTTGCATTTGGGGTAAGAAACTTTGAAAATTTGGAAAAGGGATTAGCAGAAATCCAACGGGTGTTAAAACCTAGTGGGCAAGTCGTTGTCTTAGAATTTTCTAGACCTACTGTATTCCCTTTTAAACAATTGTTTAATACCTATTTTAAGTATATCCTACCTTTGGTCGGTAGGGTAACATCTCAAGACCCAAAGGCGTACCAATACTTATATGATTCTGTTCAAGCTTTTCCAGATGGAGAAGACTTTTTGAAAGTGTTAGAAAAAACCGGTTTTAAATCGAATCAATGCAAAAAATTAAGTCTAGGCATTTGTTCTATATACTCAGGATTCAAGTAATCCTATTGTTCCTTGTTTGCTCTCTTCAAGGTATCGCTCAAACCGCAAGGGGCAATTATAATTTTTTAGATTTCCAACAAAAGCCCTATTATTTTGGAATCACCTTGGGCTTTAATAGTGCTGATTTCCGAGTCTTTCACTCCAAGACTTTTATTCTGAATGATAGTATCCAAACTGCCCAATCGGTTACAGGTCCCGGGTTCAATTTGGGCATTGTTACTAATTTAAAAATTGGGAATTATTTTGATTTTCGCTTCCTACCTACCCTCTCTTTTGCAGAACGCAACATAGAATTTACTGCTGCCGCTGATGGTCGATTGCTACCTATCAGAAAAATAGAATCTGTTTTTGTAGAAATGCCTTTCCATATTCGCTACAAATCCGCCCCTTATAAAGACATGCGGCTATTTGTGATTACGGGTGTCAAATATGGTTTTGATGTGGCTAGTGACTCTAATACTCGACAAGCTGGGTCTATTGTTAAAATAGCACCTACTGACTTCGCCATGGAAGTGGGGGCTGGTATTCAATTTTTCTTTCCTTACTTTATTTTCTCTCCCGAATTTAAAATGTCTTATGGCCTTGGGAATGTCTTAATCTTTGATGAAGATTTGGAAGAATCTAGGGTTATTGAAAAAATCCTTTCTCGTACGTTTACCCTTTCTCTTCATTTTGAGGGGTAGATTGGTGAGGGTGTCATTTGTCTGTTTATTTGATTGCCAGATGGTCCATGTTACGAACCATCTAGCAATCAAACCATGAGCCTACTCTAAAAACACCATTTAATAAACATATAGGCACATAGATCACATAGTTAGATGTATAAAAAATTAATTCTTAATTTTTTATACATCTGAAGACTTTGCGTCTCCGCGACTTTGCGTCCAATTTTGACTTTTTAGAGTGGACTTACTTATTCCCCTTTTTATGATCTGCTAAGAATTTAGCAAGTCCTATCTCCGTGAGCGGATGTTTTAAAAGTCCTAGGATAGGAGTTAATGGAGCAGTAATGATGTCCGCACCTGCCATAGCCGCATCTACAATATGCTTGGAGTTCCGGATAGACGCTGCAAGAATCTCTGTCTCATAGCCTTGAATGGCATATAATTCTGCAATCTGGTGAATTAAATCCATACCCTCCCAAGTAATATCGTCAATCCGACCAATAAAAGGAGATAAGTAAGAAGCGCCTGCTTTAGCAGCTAGAATAGCTTGTCCTGGTGAAAAAATCAAGGTACAGTTAGTTCTTATACCATTATCTGTGAACCAACGAATGGCCTTCACCCCATCTTTTATCATTGGTACTTTCACCACTATATTTGGGGCAATGGCTGCTAAATCTTGTCCCTCTTTAATGATCCCTTTAAAATCTGTAGAGATTACTTCTGCACTCACATCTCCATCTACCAATTCCGCTATTTGGGCATAATGTTTTTTAATATTCCTTACGCCCTTGATGCCTTCTTTTGCCATCAGTGATGGATTGGTCGTCACCCCATCCAAGATGCCTAGGTCTTTTGCTTCCTTAATTTGGTCAATATTGGCTGTGTCAATAAAAAATTTCATGTGTAGTATTTATTTAAGAAAGCGCAAAAGTACTTGTAATAATTCGGAAGTATCAGTTTAAAAAGATGGTTTGATGGTTAAATTGCTTGATGGTAAAGTTGGGTCTTCCTTTTCGGGTATGATAGGCGCTCCCACTCTCCCGCATGGGTGATTTTTTGACCTGCATTAGAAAGAAATAACTTTGGAAGTTGGTAGGTAGGAATTGCGGACTCTTGGGTGATTACTTGAGCCAAGGAAAAGAAAGTGGTACTTAATAGTAGAGATACTAATAAATATTTAAAGTACATGAGTGAAATGAGTTATTAAAAGGGAAATTGTTTATTTGTTTAACTGTGTATTTGTTTACCTACGTCTATTTATAAACGAATAAACAGCTTAAACAAATAAACAATAATAAGTAGTCTGACAAAAATAAGTTAACAACTTTGCTTTTCAGTTGATTGATTATTAATTACTGATTATTAGCTAATTAGGCGTGTTCAGTAGCGTCTGGAAAATAATTAATAATCAATAATTAATAATGTCACACTAC
>CALJIQ010000442.1 GCA_937973995.1 uncultured Saprospiraceae bacterium | reverse complement strand
TCTAAGGAAACAGGATGGCTTAAATAGTTGGCTAATGCCTCTTGTCCTATACTCGTAGAAGTTCGATTCAAGTATTGAAATAGGGAGTGGGCACCAAAAACATCTAAATCCAAAGAATAAGGATGGTGTACATCTACAAATTGCTCTCCCGCTTTATAATGAGTAAATTGATGGTTTAATACCTCTAACTCTTGTTGATTGATAAGTGCCAAGTACTTATGGTGGGTGGATTGTTTCAATAAATCCCTATGCCAAAAAACAAATTTAATAAACCCCACTAGAAATAGGGCAAGAAACCCCAATCCTACCCAAGGAGAAAATTGATTAAAAAGAAAGATCGTTAGAAAAATCCCCACGATAAAAGACAACAACCGAACAATGGATAATCGGTTATATCGTTGTTGTAATTGCTGCGCTAATTCATCAAACCGAAGGAATCGTTCTTGGTATATATTTTGAATATTTTTTATATCCACTTGAATTGACTTTAATTTAGTCTTAATTTGGGCTAGCATTATGGTGTTTTCGCCTTGTGGCATTTTGGCCACCATACCGCCACAAAGCCAAAATGCCATACCGCCAATCTTTCAACAAAAATATAACCTGTGAAAAAACTATTTTTTCTTTCCATATTCTTATGCTCCATTATCGCTTGCCAATCGCAACAAGCAAATGAAGTTCCTAAAGCAGTAGCGACTACGGCAACAACACCTGTTCCTGAACCCACCTTTAAAGTGCCACCACATTATAAAGGTACAATTCCTAAGGCAGGACTGCCCATTGCTACCAATTATCCTTATAATATTGAGCTGACCGATGCGGATGGAAATGCTTTCAATTCCTCCGAAGTATTCAAGAAAAATGGCAAACCTACCGTTATTTTATTCTGGTTGACGACTTGCTACCCATGTGGGTTAGAGCTAAAGGCATTAAAAGAAAAATATCCTAAGTGGGTGGCAGAAGAAGATTTTAACTTTTATGCGATCTCTACGGATTTTCAAAAAAATTACGGCAATTTTCAAAAAAGAGTCAAAGATAGCGGCTGGGCTTTTGAAACGTACCATGATACAAATCGTGCTTTCTCCAAGGAAATGCCCGGTAATCTAAATGGCTTACCGCAGGTTTTTATTTACGATGCCGAAGGCAATATTATTTATCATAAGCGAAAATACCGCCCTGGCGAGGAAGATAAGTTATTTGAGCAAATCATAGCTATGAAGTGATTCGATTGTTCCACTGTTCCATTGTCTCGTTCGAAGCAATGGAAAGTATTTGGACAGAAAGAACGAAATCCCGACCGATGGCTAACGCCGTCGGATGGGAAGGCTCATCGGACGGCGCAGCCATCCGACGAGTTAATCAACTATTTTATTTATTCTGTCTAACTACTAGCAATGGAACAATGAAGCAATGAAGCAATGGAACAATGAAGCAATGAAACAATGAAGCAATGGAACAATGAAGCAATGGAACAATGAAGCAATGGAACAATTCCCACCTTTCATCCCTTTTTCCCCACCTTTGATATAAATTATTCGGATGTTATTATAGGTCTTCTTAATATTGCAGTAGTATGTAATATGCTTAAATCGTTTTTTTACATCATCCGAAAATTGGTTCAAAATGATAAGAAGTAGCCTCTTATTGATATTTTTTTCTATTTATATGCTTGGAACGCTGATGGGGCAAGAGGTCTGGTCCTTAGAGAAATGTGTGCAACATGCCGCACAAAACAACTTAAATCTACGCCAAGCAGAGATTGGAATCCAACAAGCAGCGTTAAATAGAAAGCGAAACGAGCAAGCTCGTTATCCCAATTTAAATGCTCAACTTGATGGTGGATTCAATTTTGGTAGAACCATTGACCCGACCACCAATGATTTTAGATCGCAAAGAATTGGAAGTAGTCGAGTATCTATTAGCTCTAATATGACGGTCTATAATGGGGGAAGAATTAGCAATTCTATCAAACAGAGTAAGATTGATGCCGAAGCAGCCAGGGTGGATGCAGCAAGGCAATTAAATGACATCTCGCTCCAAATTGCAAACTCCTATCTCAATGTATTATTAGCAAAAGAACAAGCGATTATCGCTCAAAAGCAAGTGGAGCAAACTAGTACGCAGTTATCACAAACGGACAAGCGAATTGAAGCAGGGGTATTACCCAAAAATGAGCGCCTAGAAATTTTAGCACAACAGGCAAGAAATGAGCAAAACTTGGTAGCTGCTCAAAACAATGTAGCGATCAATTTGATTAGTTTAAAAAACTTTCTAGAATTAGACCCTAGCTATAATTTAGATGTAGAAACGCCTCCTGATGTAATTCAATATACGGCTATTGATGAATATCTAAATTTAGAAAAAGTCTATCAGAAAGCATTGGAGACGCAACCTTCTATCGAAGCTAGTGAGTTGAGAATAGAAAGTGCCCATTTGGATGTTGATATTGCTAAAGCAGACAAATTACCAAGTGTCGTTCTTTTCGGTCAGATTAATTCTAATTATGCCCACATTAAAGACTTTCCATTAAATGAGGGATATTTCAAACAAATAGATAATAATCTAGGGCAAACCCTTGGGGCACAAGTGAATTTTCCTATTTATAATCGAGGAATCAACGATATTGCCATTGAACAAGCTCGACTAGGGATAATCAATGCAGAAGTGGCGAATAAGCAAGCGAAGCAACAACTACAAGCAGATGTGCAAAATGCCATCGCTAATGCCAGAGCAGGGAAAGCACAATTAGAAGCCAGCCAAATAGCATTAGATGCTGCCAAAGCCTCTTTCGACAATGCTCAAAAGATGTATGATTTAGGAGCGATCAACACTTTAGAATATACCAATGCTAAAACTAATTTGGATACCGCTGAATTAGATGTAGTACGTTCCAAATACGATTATGTATTTCGAGCAAAAGTGATTGATTTTTATCTAGGTAAAGAACTAACTTTAAAATAAAAATAGAGGAGTTAGGAGTCAGGAGTCAGAGGTCAGGTAATCACCTCCTCTGTCTCCCGACCCCTGCTTCTTGACAACTTGTAAATAAGAATGGCGAAGAAAAAGAAGAACAACCGACTCATTTTCATTTTAATAGCATTAATTGCGCTATTAATTGCTGGAGCTGTTTGGAAAAGTAGGCAAAAACCGAAAGGCGAAAAAGTAGAAGTAGAAAAAGTAAAGAAAAGAACCATTAAAGAAACGGTAGCTGCAAGTGGCAAAGTATTCCCTGAAATAGAGGTCAACATCAGTCCTGATGTTTCTGGGGAAGTCGTAGAATTATATGTGGAAGAGGGAGATTCTGTACGGGTAGGACAATTACTAGCAAAAATTGACCCCGAAGCCATTCAGTCTCAGGTAGAGCGACAAGCTGCAAGCGTAAGCAATTCTCAAGCACAAGTTGCAAGGGCCAAAGCAGACATAGAAAGAAATAAAGCACTGCTAACGCAGTCCCAAGCCCAAAAAGAACAAATTGTAGCGCAACTTAAAAATACTCGATCTATTCACGAGCGAAACGATAAGCTGTATAAAGAAGGGATTATCTCTATTCAGGATTTCGATCAATCCTTATCCAATTTGCAAAACTTGGAAGCGAGTCTCAAATCAGCGGACGCTAGTTACCAATCGGCTAAAGCGAACCTAAAGGCGGCAGAACAGACTACCAAGGCAGCAGAATTTACCGTTAAAAGTAGTCAAGCGAGTTTAAAGGAATTAAGAACGAATTTAAAGCGGACCACAGTTGTCAGCCCTATGACAGGGGTAGTTTCCATGTTGAACGTGGAAAAAGGAGAACGGGTAGTAGGAGCAGGTATGATGGCGGGTACAGAAATGATGCGGGTCGCCAATATGAATACGATGGAAGTGCAAGTAGATGTAAGTGAAAATGACATACCACGGGTCACCTTGAATGATGAAGTAGAAGTAGAGGTAGATGCCTATATAGATCGAAAGTTCAAAGGGAAAGTAACAGAAATAGCCAATTCGGCTACCTCTGCCACAGGCGCTGCTGCTTCTTTGAATTCTGACCAAGTAACCAATTTTGTGGTTAAAATAAGAGTAGATCTTGACAGCTACCAAGATCTAACAACTACCTCCAATCGCTTTCCTTTGCGACCTGGTATGTCGGCATCAGTTGAAATTTTCACTAATAAGAAGGAAGAGGTCTTGAGCATCCCTATCCAAGCAGTAACCGTTAGGGAATCTGAAGAAGAAAATGAGGAAGGGGAAAAAGACAACCTAGAGGTGGTATTTGCCACGGTCGCTAGTGCAGATACGGTAAAAATGGTAACCGTTAAAACAGGCATTCAGGATGATACCTATATAGAGTTACTTGAAGGTTTAGCAGAGGGAGACGAAATTGTAACAGGCCCCTATTCTGCTGTATCTAAAAAACTGGAAAGTGGTATGACGATTAATAAGAAAAAAGACGATGAAGACAAGGTGAATAAAGCGGAAGCTAATTAAATAAAGGGCTATTCTTGCTTGACGCTTTTGGTCTCTCGCAATAGAATCCTTTGGATTCAGTCTTTATAAAAAAGGTAGATTTTACTTAAAATCTACCTTTTTTTATTGTTTAAAATTTTCTAATTATAACGTTTTGCTGTGAATGTTTTGCTCGGCGGCTAACCCACCCGTTTCACGGTTCACTCACTTGAAGGTTCCCCGAACCTTCACCCTTCGGGTTCGTTCGCTCATGCCGCCTCGCAAGGGGGGATTTGGGGGAAAGCCAACTTCAAAGTTGCTTTAGGCAACTTTGAAGTTGGCTTTCCCCCAAGACCCCAGCACGCCGCCTGAGCCGCGCAGCGGCGATGGGCGGCGAATGTGACTCACTGCAAAACGTTACAATCAGAAAATTTTGGTTTTTTTGAACGAAAACGTCTAATCTGATGACTTTCAGTTCATCTGATTAGTTGTCTGATCGAAGTTCAAATGATAGAAACTCCTAATTTAACATTGTCGAGATAATCTACGCATTACGATAATAAGAGCGTCCTAAAAGAAATATCAATTATACGATAAAAACATAATTATCAAATCATATATCAGTTACAGACTACGCTTTCACAAAACTGGCATAAAATTTAGGCTAATATGAATATTCGTTCGGTTAATTGAAAGTAATTGTAACAGGCTATAAAGCAATTAAGAGTATGTCTAAATTTCTATCGACTGAAAACCAATATTTTACGAACCTGACTTTGAAAAAAATGAGTTTATTTAGCTCGCTAAACGCACTAATTTTTTCTTCCTCAGAACCGCAAACTATTGATTTTCAACTCGAAATAAATTTTAGACCTACTCTGAGCATTTATGCTGTTTATATGAAATAAAAATAAATTCCTTGCAACCTAACCTCAATTAATTGGGTAAAATAGTAGGATTTTTTTTATATTTGCATAGTCCAATTACTCCCCCACTCTGTGAGTAAAAATGGCATCACCTGTTTTTCACAGAATCTTCTAAATCTACTTAGAAGTTACTAATCTTCCTAAATTCCGAACAAGTATAAGTATCTAAAGCGGAAATGCCTTGCTATCCCAGTATATTGCATTTGCCCCAAGCACACAGTTGATTTTGCTTTTTAGTTTCTTTATTGAAGACGATTAAGCATGCACTTCTAGTAAGACATAAAATCAAGCTATCACTTCGATAGGTGATTTCATATCAGACATTTTACTTCGTATAATGCTTTTTACACTGATGTTGTAATGAATAAAAAATTTACTTTAGTTTTCGGAATCAGCTTAATTTCATTGTTACTATTCGCTCAGCAAGAGGTTAGAACCTTTGATGGTTCTAGTAATAATCTTCAAAATTCTAAATGGGGAGCTACGCATACCCAATTGATGCGAATGGCAGCACCTGATTATGCAGATGGAATTGCAGCTCCAAGTGGTACCAACCGACCCAATCCAAGAATAATTAGCAATGCATTATTCGCTCAAACTGATGAAAACGGAAAGCCTATACTAATCAATGATCGACTAAGTCTTAGTGACTATACTTGGGTATTTGGTCAATTTATAGATCATGATATTTCCCTATCTGAAGGCAGCAATGAGCCTGCCATGATTCCTGTTGACTTCCCTGATCCACATTTTAATCCTGACGGTGTTATTCCTAATGTCATGATTCCGATGAGGAGAACTGCTCCTATGGAAGGAACTGGAACGGATGAGAGTAACCCACGTCAGCATTTTAATGAAATTACCGCCTTTATAGATGGATCTGCGGTATATGGTTCCACCTCCTACCGAGCCAATTGGCTAAGAACAGGTGTAGATGGTAAAATGAAAATTTCTAGAGGCAATTTGCTTCCATACAATACGACAACTGCAGAATTTGAAGGGGATATTGATATTGATGCGCCTTTTATGGCAGATGATGTAGGCTTTGCACCGAGGTTATTTGTAGCTGGTGATGTTAGAGCCAATGAAAATGCACTGCTTACTTCTTTCCATACCATCTTCCACAGAGAACATAATCGTTTATGCGATGAATACGCAGCCACCTATCCTGATTGGTCAGATGAGCAACTATTCCAACATGTAAGAAAAATTGTTGGAGGCATTATCCAGTCCATTACTTATGAAGAGTGGCTTCCTGTAATGGGTGTCCAATTAGATCCATATACTGGCTATGATGCTACTATTAATCCTTCTATTGCTAATGTTTTTTCTGCTGCCGCTTTCCGTATGGGGCATACGCTCTTGAATGGAAATATCAATATGGTAGATAAAGATGGCAATCCATATCCAGGTGGTCCATTAGCTCTACGAAATGCTTTCTTTAATCCAATGATTGTAGCGCAAGAAGGGATTGAGCCATTTTTGAAAGGGATGGGCATTCAGATACAACAGAATATGGATGCGAAAGTAGTGGATGATGTACGTAACTTTTTATTTGGTCCTCCTGGTGCTGGTGGTTTAGACTTAGCAGCTATTAATATCAATAGGGGTAGAGAAAGAGGCATCCCCAGCTTCAATGCTGTTAGAGAAGCATTTGGATTAAGACCTTATAGACGTTTTGATCAGATCATAGAAGACGATGTGGTAGCTGGAACTTTAGACGAGTTGTATGGTTCCGTCAATAACATCGATCCCTGGGTAGGTATGTTAGCAGAACAACATATGCCAGATGCCTTGTTCGGTGAAACGGTAATGGCGATTATGCATCATCAATTTGAGGCATTACGGGATGGTGATCGCTTTTATTATGAAAACGATCCTGATCTTAGTGAAGAAGAGAAACAAATCATCAAAAACACCTCATTTTCAGAGGTTATTATGCGAAATACAGGCATCACCTTGATGCAAGACAATGTATTCCAAGCAACAGAACATCAATCAATTTGTGGGTTTTATGGAAAAGATGCAGTGCTGTGGGGAGATGTGTTGACTACCAATAATATCATGATTTCGGATGTGGATGTAACGATCACTTCGGAAGGTAATACGACACCATTGGTTAGCCAAATCATTGATGGCGCTTTCTCTGTTGAAGGCATTCCTACTTGTGAAGATATAACGATTCAGCTATCTAAAGATGATACCCCTCAAACAGGTGTTACCACTTTAGACATGATCATGATATTAAGACATATTGTTCAAATTGATCCATTTGATTCTCCTTTCCAGTATATTGCAGCAGATGCGAACAAATCTAGCTCTGTAACAACAGCCGATATAGTGGCCATTAGAAAGGTAATCTTGGGAATTGAAAATAGTTTTCCCAATAATACGCCCTGGCGATTTATCGATGCGAATTATGAATTTGCCTACCCCAATAATCCGCTGGCAGAAAACTTCAATGAAACAGCAACTATTAACTTGGATGGAAGTCCAGGCGAGATAGCGAGTCAAAATTTCATCGCAGTCAAAGTAGGAGATATAAACAACTCAGCTGTTAGAAATAATGGCTTCGTTACAAGTGACGCTAGATCAGCCGACAAACTGATTATTGCTGCACCAGAGATGAACTTAATAGCAGGAGAAACGTACACGATACCTCTTCGAGCAACTAATACTACCCAATTAGCAGGATTCCAAATGAACATAGGATATAGCCATTCTAAGCTCGAATTCGTTCGGGCAAATTCACTCTTTCCAGAGCGAGCGTATGTTAACAATAACACTGGAATGCTTTCTGCACTATTTTACGGCCCGCAGAACATTCAAGCTGAAGACTTTTACTTCGAACTTACATTCCTCGCAACACAAAACGCTCTTTTGAGTGATGTGCTATCCATTGCTAATCGTCCGTTCACTTCAGAAGCTTATAATGAGCAACTAGAGATAATGGATATAGAAATGGAGTACAGTACAGGTCCAAAGTTACAGGTTAATCAAAACCAGCCGAATCCATTCATTGGTGGAACTAGGATCGGTTTTGAATTACCTGTAGCTGGATTTGTAGCTTTTGAGGTGACGGATGTCACAGGTAAAACGCTTTACTCGACTCGTCAAAAATACGAGCAAGGCTACAATGAAATTACCCTTACAAAAGAAAATATACCTGCTTCTGGTGTCTTGTACTATCACATAAAAACAGATACGGAGCAGATTACTAAGAAGATGATTGCTATTGATTGATAAAGAGATAAGGATGAGAAATACCATCCATTTCAAATAGCAATCTTTCTTAAAAAGAGGCAGTTCCACTGGAATTGCCTCTTTTTTTATGTCTTTATTGTACTTGGAGCTTTGACAAAACTTATTTGAATCTATTTGTGCCTCGTTGGCTTGCGCCAACTCAGCACAAATAGGTTTTTTTGAGGCAGAAATTTTTAAAAATTTCTGCCTCAAAAGAACCCTTTTACGAGACGGCGACTAGCCGTCGAGCAAAAAAAGTACAGTTCTCAATACTCTAATTGGTAATAATATTCCTTATAATCTATCCTATTTAAAAATTATTTTCTAGTACGACTATCCTATTAGCGAAAATTCGCTTATATTTGTTAGCGAAAATTCGCTATTACTAATATATGGCTAAAACAAGGCAAAATATTATCCAGACAGCGATTCACCTCTTTAATGAAAGAGGCGTAGTCAATGTCCGTATCAAAGAGATAGCTGATGAATTGAATATAAGTAATGGTAATCTCACCTACCATTATAAGACCAAACAGGACTTAATGCACTCTGTGTATCGGTATATGATTAAGACCTTAGAAGAAATGTCTATCGGAAATCAACTGATGAATCCCGCTAGAAAAAGTATAGAGGTGGTGCGAGGTTATTTAGAATACATCGTCAAGTTCCGCTTCTTTTATCAAGATACGCTCGAAATAATCAGAGCCTATCCAGAATTAGCCAAAGCTCATCAGCGACAAGTAGAGCAAGAACAAACAATTATAAAAAATCTCATTTATAGGTCTATCGGAAAAGGGGAACTAAAACAAGAGACGTTCCCTGGGTTATACGATTCACTAGCCCATAGTATTTGGATGACCCTCCACTTCTGGCTTACTCAGCAAGCCATAAGAGGAGAAGTAAAGAATAATTTGGAACAAGGACTTTTAACAATCGCCAATTTACTATATCCCTATGCCACCGAAGATGGGGCAACTGTCTTTGAAAAAATACAGGGGGTTTTGGCTAGTCATTAGTTAATAGTTTCGCTAACCAATGACCAATGACCAATGAAAAATCATTATTAATCACGATAAAATAAAAGAAAATGGCAGATCAATATTGCAATGTGGATCATATCAAATTTTTGTTGAATGAAGTCCACAATCTAGAAGAAGTATTAAAAGCAGAACGTTTTGCAGATCACGATGTGGAAAGCATCAACTTATTAATTGATGCAGTCAAAGATCTATCAGATAAAGAGTACTTTCCTTATTATGAGGAAATGGATGCTAAGCCAGCAGAGCTTAGAGAAGATGGTATTTATGTGCATCCACAGGTAAAGAATATGATGCTGAAAGCTGGGGAGATGGGCATCACGGCTGGCAATTTTGATTATGAGCATGGTGGCTTACAATTACCTGCACTTGCTTCTTTGGCTACGGGTTACATTATGTCTGCCGCTAATAACTCCGCGGTGATGTACACAGGATTAACTTCTGGTGCCGCTCGATTAATTACTTCTTTTGGAAGCAAAGAACAGATTGAGCAATATGTTCCCAATATGCTAAACGGCAAATGGGGCGGAACGATGTGTTTGACAGAACCACAAGCAGGTAGTTCACTTTCTGATATTACTTCCGTCGCTTATCCACAAGAAGATGGTTCTTATAAAATAGAAGGACAAAAAATATTTATTTCTAGTGGGGATCATCAATGCGTGGATAATATTATTCACTTGACTTTAGCTAGAATTGAAGGAGCACCTGCTGGCACAAAAGGGATTTCCTTATTCGTCGTACCTAAAATGCGAATGCAAGAGGATGGTTCCTTCGTGAGCAATGATGTAACAGCAGTAGGAGACTTTCAAAAAATGGGACAAAGAGGAAATGCCACTGCGCACTTGGCATTTGGAGAAAATAAAAATTGTGTAGGCTGGTTAGTTGGTGCAGAGAATCGTGGCTTACCACAGATGTTCCAAATGATGAATGGAGCTAGAATAGAAGTAGGCGTTAGTGGGGCATCTATTGCCTCTGCTGCTTACGAAGCTTCTTTACAATACGCAAAAGAACGTCCACAAGGTAGAAGACTACAAAGTGGCGGTAAGAAAGATATATCAGCAGGACAAACCTTAATCATCAATCACCCTGATGTGCGAAGAATGTTATTATTGCAAAAAGCAGTAGTAGAAGGATCGCTTAGTTTAATCGCAGAAGCTTGTCGCTTAGAAGATATGCGTCACCAGTTAGAAGGGGATGAGAAAAAGGACGCCCATTTATTATTAGAATTATTAACTCCTGTTGTCAAAACCTATCCTTCTGAAATGGGACGCGTAGCAGTGAGTACTGGATTACAAGTCTTAGGAGGCTACGGTTTCTGTACAGATTTTCCGCTACAGCAACACTACCGTGATATAAGAATCATGGCATTATACGAAGGGACTACGGGTATTCAATCTATGGATTTATTAGGTAGAAAAGTAGTAATGCAGAATGGCAAAGCCATGATGCTACTAGTGAATAAGATACAAGAAACAATGAAAGCAGCGGGCACCTATGATGAGTTCAAACCGTATATCAAAACGCTAGGAACTAAGTTGCAAGATACGCAAGAAATCATGCAAAACCTCTTGCAATATGCCATGAAAGGAGATCATGAAAAATTCTTAGCAGATGCTACTATCTTCATGGAATTTTTCGGCACGATCATCATCGGATGGCAATGGCTAAAAATGGCAACTACTGCCAAAGAAGCACTAGTTACTGGAAACACTACTCAACCTACCGCATTTTACGAAAGTAAAATCCATACTATGAAATTCTTCTTTAAATACGAAATGCCAAAAACATCGGCAGCTAAAGAAACTTTGCTTGATCCAAATTTCTTGACGCTTTTGGAAAAGGAGACGGAGAAGGAATTGATTATGTAAAATACGGTAGCCGGTCGCTTAGCTTGACGGTAGACGGCAGTCATAGGTCAAAAGGCTTCTAGAAATATTCTTTCTAGAAGCCTTTTTTATTTGGGAAAATTGGTGTTGTGGCGTTTTGGCAAATTAGCTTTTGTGTATTGTGGTATCCACATTGCCAAAATGCCACAAAACCAAAATGCCACAAAACCAATTTTTAGAAGCCTTTTTTATTTCTTATTTTTGTTGGTGTTGTGATATTATCGTCTTGTACTATCTCCCCATAACGCCACAATGCCATAAAATCACAACACCAATAAAAAAAGAAACTACACAACATGCTAGTAAAAACTTACGCCAGTACCGTCCACGGAGTCGATGCAACTACTATCACCGTAGAAGTAAATGCAGGCGGTTTAGTTCCCCAAGGCACCCCTTTTTATCATTTAGTTGGCTTACCTGATAGTGCGGTCAAAGAAGGTTTTCAACGCTTTGAAGCTGCCCTCTCCAATGTAAAGTATAAAGTTCCAAGAGTTAAGTTAGTGGTCAATCTTGCCCCAGCAGATATACGCAAAGAAGGTAGTGCTTATGACCTACCTATCGCAATGGGCATATTAGGCGCTACCCAACAAATAAAAGCGGATAAGCTACCCGAATACCTAATGATGGGCGAACTATCTTTAGACGGAGGATTGCGTCCCATTAAAGGAGCCTTACCGATTGCCATTCAGGCAAGAGCCGAAAAATTCAAAGGCGTAATCGTTCCCAAACAAAATGCAAGGGAAGCAGCTATCGTCAACGATATAGAAGTATATGGTATTGAAAATATTACGGAAGCCATTGGGTTTTTTAATGGAGATATAAAATTAAAACCCACTGTAGTTGATACTAGAGACGAATTCTTTGATACTCAAAATAATTATAATATTGACTTCTCTGATGTCAAAGGACAAGAGAATATAAAACGAGCTTTAGAGATTGCAGCAGCAGGTGGGCACAATGTCATTTTAATCGGTCCACCTGGTGCAGGCAAAACCATGTTGGCCAGAAGGCTTCCAACCATCCTCCCTCCCCTATCCTTACGAGAAGCTTTGGAAACCACTAAAATTCATTCCGTAGCAGGCAAACTCCCTGCGGATTCTTCTTTGGTTTCCTCCCGTCCTTTCCGTGCCCCTCATCATACGATTAGTGATGTCGCATTGGTCGGTGGTGGGTCAAATCCACATCCCGGAGCGATCTCTCTAGCGCATAATGGCGTACTTTTTTTAGATGAATTGCCGGAATTCAAACGCTCTGTCTTAGAAGTGCTTCGCCAGCCGATGGAGCAACGAAAAGTTACTATTTCTAGAGCAAAAATTAGTGTGGACTATCCTGCTAACTTCATGTTGATTGCCTCTATGAATCCTTGCCCCTGTGGCTACTTCAATCATCCCGATAAAGAATGCGTCTGCGGCGCAGGCATCGTCAAACGCTACCTCAATAAAATATCAGGTCCGCTCTTGGATCGAATAGATTTACACATTGAAGTAACCCCTGTTTCCCTCGAGTTGCTTTCCAATTACGATAAGCCTTCTGTAAATAGTAAAGACATCGCCGAACGAGTCATCAAAGCCAGAGACATCCAAACCGAGCGATTTAAAAACATGAATAATATCCACAGCAATGCCATGATGCCTAGTCGCTTGGCTAGAGAAGTTTGTAAACTCGATCAGGCTGGAATCATACTATTGAAAACGGCTATGAAGAAATTGCAACTCTCCGCTCGGGCATATGATCGCATTTTAAAAGTGGCTCGTACTGGTGCGGATTTGTCGGGTAGTAAGGATATTAAAATGGAACATCTAGCAGAGGCGATTCATTTTCGTAGTTTGGATCGGGAGAATTGGGGGGGTTGAGCGAACGATCTCGAAGGGTCAAGGTCTGGGAGACCTTCAAGTGAATGAACCGTGAAACGGATGGGTAAGCCCTTAGTTTAAAACAAACAATAACGCTATTTATCATGAAAACAAAACACCAAAATGACACCCTAATTGTCTATTTAAAAAATCCAAAAGACTGGAAAATTGTTCAACAATATGGTATTTATCGCATCAGAAGTTGGATAAAGCACCCTCCTGAAATACTAGAAAATCGGTCTGTCAAAACCATAGCTTTTTATTTACCTTCGATTTTTGGAAAAAAGAAATATTCCATTCGACATTATGCCAAGGTTAACAAAATTTCCATTGCTCCTCGTTATGAATGTTGTCCCGATGAACCTAAAAATAAACGGAGTATGTCGAAATATTATAAAATAGATATTGAAGAACCTCAACGGCTTAAGGAACCTATCTTTCACTTTCGAGCAGCTAAGAAGAAACTATCTCGTCGGGAAATGATTCTATTTCCTACGACCTCTGAAAAACTCCATACTGCTAAAGAGTTTAATTTTCTATTTAATGGAAGTCAGTTAGAAGAGAAAATGTGGAACATCTTAATAGCAAAAGGCATTTATCCTGAGCGAGAGTGGCCTGTCAAAATTGACAAAAACAGACATTATTATTTAGACTTCGCTATTTTCTGTCGAGAAGGGTATTTTTGTATAGAAATTGATGGTCAACATCACTTAGAAAAAGAACAAGTGATGTATGATAATGATCGAACAAATCATACTAATTTGAAAGGCTGGAAAACCTATCGTTTTTATTCAAAAGATTTAACATCAGGAACTATATCAAACACAATAGACCAAGTAACAGAAGCTATTCAGGAACGATACGGTTTAGATACCGAAGGAGGGCTTTTCCCTGATGCAGTACCGTCTTTATCGTCTTCTCCACAACTTTCTATGTTTTCAGAAGCACATTTAGATTTTTTAAACTTAAGAAAGCACATTAAGGAACGATTTGAAAAGGATTAGTTGTTATTAAAAAAGCAGTCGTTATACCGCGAACGGGGTAAAATTATGAAAGTGAACTAATTGTTTATTTGTGTAACTATTTATTCGTTTACAAGCTATACTTAGATAAACAGTTCAACAAATAAACAATTAAACAGTATTGTAAAATCACTTTTTTATCCCGTTCCAAGTATAGTTTTAAAAGATTAAATCCAAAATATGGAATTAATAAAGAAGCATAAAAAAGAGATATTTAAAGCATGTACAGCGTATCAAGTTGAAACGTTATTTGTTTTCGGGTCTATTCTAACAGATAGCTTTAATGTAGAAAGTGATATAGATTTGATAGTATCTATCTCCTCTAAAGATCCCCTTGAATATGCTGAGAATTATTTCGCTTTAAAATTTAAATTAGAAAAGATACTTAATCGAAAAATTGACTTACTTGAACAAAAAGCAATTAAAAACCAAAGGTTCAAAAAACTGATTGACCAGAAAAAAATACTTGTCTATGGAAGAGGAAATTCTAGTATGGCTTGAAGATATTCTTAAAGCTATTACTGAAATTGATGAATTCCTTCCAGTAGATAGGCAGTTTTCATCTTTTCAGAAAGACCTTAAGACCAAAAGGGCCGTCGAAAGAAATATTGAGATTATCGGAGAGGCAATGAGTCGAATTTTACACAAACTACCTGATATAGCAATTAGTGACTCTAGAAAAATTGTGGATACTAGGAATCGTATTATTCATGGATACGATACCGTATCAGAGGAAGTGATTTGGTTAATCGTCATTAAATACCTTCCCATTCTTTATCAGGAAATTCAAAAACTTTTGTCAGATAACAAAAAGTAATTCTGCAATTGCTCATTCTGCAATCATCCACAAGAAATTGTATCTGCACTTCAGGGCATTATGATTTTGTCGAAAATACGACTCATTAAGTTGTTATAGAGATCAGAACACTGATTTCTAATTTCATTTTACAATCTTATCCTATCTCTAGAGTATCTACAGTAGAAGTCTCTTTATTACTCAAAATCCATGCAGCAACCATTCTTATTTTGTTTCCTATTCTTCCTCCCTGTGTTGTTATTAGCACAACCAGAACCTTGCACCGACCCGCCTACGATGACCTCCTTTTGTAAGGAAGCCTGTATCATTTGTGATATTGATGGATTCACTGGTCGGCACGAATCAGATATAGTAGGAGAAGCCCCTCCTGGCTTTGCAGGCGAGTGTACCATATCCGCCCATAATATGCAGTGGATCGCCTTTATAGCAGGTAGTGAGAATTTGGAAGTGCGAATGTCCGTATCCAATTGTGTTTCTAATCTAGGATTAGAATTTGGACTTTATAAAGGCACTAATTGTGAAGATTTACAAAGAATTTCTAATTGTTTTGGCGGTGCCTCTAGAAATACCATTTCAGGAGGAGAAAGTGGAATTATTAGAAATACAGAACCGCTAGTTATTGGTCAATATTATTATATCGTGATGGATGGCGGTTTAGGGGATAATTGTGATTGGACTTTTGACGTACTAGAAGGAGATACTAGAGTCGCCCCTTTGAATACCTCTGGAACCATAATGGGGAATCCGAATACTTGCCCCAATCTAGAAGTAATTTATGAAGTGATTCCTCCTGTTGGAGCAACGGAATTCAAATGGGAATTAGATGGTCAAGACTTAAATAATAATGCTGCGCTATTGCCCCTTTCTTTTGACCGTACTGGAATAGCTACCTTATGTGTTATCTCATTTAATGCTTGCGAGGAAGCGCCACCAACCTGTCAACAAATTCTAGTAACGGCTATACCGCCTACTAATTTGGACGAAACCATTTGCGAAGGAGAACAGTATGAGGTCGCAGATACTATTTTAAATACCAGCGGAAATTATGTATTTAATTTGACCACAGCGAGTGGTTGTGATAGTTTAGTGTCGGTAGCCTTAGAGGTGTTACCTGCCTCCTTCACCAATTTAGGTAGAATAAATATTTGTGAGGGAGATACCTTACCCGTTGCGGGAGAAAGCTTTTTTACCACAGGCATACATGAAATTAAATTGCCTAGTATGGCGGATTGTGATAGTACGGTTTCATTAGATTTATTTGTAGTTGTCTGTAATATTCAAGGGACAATAACTGCCACCCCAGCCGCTTGTTTTGGAGAGGCGTCTGGTACCATTAATTTTTCCGTTACCAATGGCACGCCTCCTTTTACTTATAATTGGGAACGCTTAGGGGATGCTAGGGCAGGTAATGGCAGGGTTGAGGCATTAAGTGAAAACACTTTGATCGATAACCTGCCCGCAGGTACCTACCTAGTCACCATTGAGGATGATTTTGGAAATCAACGAATATTAATTGGAGAAATAACCCAACCAGAAATTCTAGATATTTCTTGGGAAGTTTCCAATTATAATGATTTTGAAATCTCTTGCTTTGCAGGTGATGATGGGGCTATAACGATTCGCCCAGAAGGAGGGACTGCCCCTTACGCTTATTCATGGGAAAATGGGGAGGTGATCGAACAAAGAAGGGCATTATCTGCGGGGGATTATATAGTAACTGTGACAGATGCAAATACTTGTCAAATGATAGCAACGGTATCCCTTACACAACCTACGGAATTGGCATTTACTACTAATTTTATTCCTCCTACTTGTGAAGGTCTAGCAACGGGTAGTGTGGTGGTGGAGGAAATTAATGGAGGGGTAAGTCCTTATCTTTTTGAATTAAACAGTAGCACTTCTAGCACTACTCCCGAATTTAATAATTTAACCGAAGGGGATTATAGAATAAGGGCAACCGATGTTAATGGATGTGAAATAAGCCAAGCAGGAAATTTAGTAGCCCCCATTATTCCACAGTTGGAATTAGGAGAAGACTTGACCATTGGCTTGGCAGATCAGATTCCGCTACTTCCACTAGTAGCTACGGATGTAGCAAGGGCAGTATGGCGAGCTGATACTAGTCTTTCGTGCCAAGATTGTTTAGAGCCTATTGTAAATCCAGCTAATAGAACCACTTATTATTTGACGGTCAGTTCCATTGATGACTGTGTCGCTA
>CALJIQ010000441.1 GCA_937973995.1 uncultured Saprospiraceae bacterium | reverse complement strand
ACCCCACAACTTTTCGGTCTCTAAAATCCCAAAGGGATTGAATACGAATAGCCCTAGATGCAATCTAGGGGGTAAGAAATAAGACATATTTCCCAACCCAGAATGGGTTGAATGTACCATATTCAACTCTTTCAGAGTTGGAAAATGCCTTAAACATCATACCACCGCATTGCATGCGGTGCTATTCATATTGAATCCCTTCGGGATTTGGAGATGTGGGGTATCAATAGCACACAGAAAGTGACCCCGTAAATCTGCTACAAACTCATTGTCGGTCAGCCTGAAAGGTGCAAAGACGAAAAGTACAATTTATGCTTTGCGTCTCCGCGTCTTTGTGTGCCATTATTTTGAGTCGTCTTTGACATGTATTATGCGACTAAAGTCGCTGCTACCCTAAAAAGATAATAAAAGGTTAAGTAGCTCCAGTATTCACCATATTTCAACGCTCCTTCCCGATATTTACAAGATCAGCCACCATACATGCGCGCATATCTAGCCACATATCATCGGTTCTTTATTACTTGCTGTTTGCTATTGTTAGCAACCCCTTCCGTATTGGCGCAAGTGGTACCTGAATCCGACACCACCAACCGCAAAGAAGTATTAATTCGATTCTCTGAATTAATGGAGTTTATCCAAGAAGAAGATCGCTCTATTCGTAAATTGTCTGGTTCCGTTACCTTGCAACAAGATAGTATGTTGCTGTACTGTGATACCGCCTTTTTGGAAGGGAATCTCGTAATCGCTTATGGAAATGTCATCATCCAACAAGGAGATTCTTTGAATGTGTTTTCGGATTCTTTGGTGTATCGAGGAGAAGAAAGAGTAGCGGATTTATTTGGGGAGGTCGTGCTAGAAGATGGCGAAAAGAAATTATTTACCACCTATCTGAATTACGATCTTGGCTCAAAGACCGGGCGCTATACGCAAGGAGGCTTAGTGAGTCAAAAAGGCACGCAGTTGGTAAGCAAGCGAGGAGTGTATTCGGTAAATACCAAACAACTCTTCTTCAAAGATAGTGTGGTGGTGGTCAACGATAAAGTCACCCTTCGTGCGGATACCTTAGCGTTTGACTCAGAAGCGCAAATAGCTACCTTTTTAGGGCCCACCTTAATCGAACAAGATGGTGCCACTATCTATACGGAAGAAGGTTTTTATGATATGGACACAGACCTAGCAGAATTCAGTAAAAATGCCCAATACCAAAAAGGACAACAACGGGCGATTGCGGATTTGATTACCTATGATGGCTCCATCAAACAAATCTTGCTAGAAGGCAATGCCCAATTTTTTGAAGATAGTACCCTTGCTACGGCGAATCAGATTCGATACGAAGAAGATACAGATATTACTTATTTAGAAGGGAATGCTTATTACAAGGATGCCCAACAGGAGATTACTTCTGAAAGTATTACTTACAATTCCAAGACGGAGGCTTTTTCGACCGCTGGTCGGTCTGTGGTAGAAGACGAAGCTCAATTACTGGAGGCGGACCAATTGGATTTTGATAGTGAGTCAGGGATGGGCGTAGCAAAGGGGAATGTGTTTTGGCAGGATACGGTAGAACATCTGTCCATTAAAAGTGAGCAACTGGATTATGACAAGGCAAGTGACTATGTAAAAGCCTATGGTAGTAGACCTTTACTGGCAACTTTATTGGATAAGGATACCCTATTTCTAGCCTCGGATACCTTGATCTCTCAACAAACAGTAGATAGTCTGTCTCAAAAATTGCTTACTGCTTTCGAGGATGTGCGCATCGTTAGTAAAGACTTACAAGCCACTTGTGATTCTTTGAGCTATATGGCTAGTGATTCCTTATTTAAATTATATCACAATCCTGTTATTTGGTCAGATACTTCTCAATTTACAGCAGATTCTGTATTTATCCATTTGGCTAATAATAAGATTGATCGGATTGTTTTATACCAAAATGGACTCATCATCAATACCCCCGATTTTCAATTTTTCAACCAAATACAAGGAAAATTAATCACTGCCTTTTTTGAAGCTGGAAATTTACGACGGATGAAGGTAGAAGGAAACGCAGAATCGATTTATTTTGCTAGGGATGATAAAGAGGCCTATTTGGGAATGAATCGGACGACTTGCAGTGAGATGCTCATTTTATTTGGTGCCAATGAAGTGGATCGCATCAAGTTTTTTACCCAACCTAATGCCAAAATGCACGCCATGAAGGAGATCAAATCCAATCCCCCTCAATTAGATGGTTTTGATTGGCAGTTTCTCAAACGACCTTTAACGATTGCTGCTTTGCGAAAACAGAAGACCGTTTCCCGAAAGCCTAAAAAGAAGGAAGCAGAAAGAAAGAAGGAAATAAAAGAAAAAGAGGTGTTGGAGAAAGATGGGAAGAAAGTATTAAAACAAAATTGATTTTTATAAAATTGGATACTGGATACTGGATACTGGATACTGGATACTAGATACTGGATACTATTGTTGCTATTGTTGCTATTGTACCATACTACCAGTATCCAGTATCTATAACTTAGCCAAGACCGTACGATTACCTTTTACCTTTTGATTAAGGGACACTTGGATATTAGCAGAA
>CALJIQ010000440.1 GCA_937973995.1 uncultured Saprospiraceae bacterium | reverse complement strand
CCCTATTGCCTTTTAGGATGGCATCCACATAGGTGTCGGGCGCAAGCGGTTGTTTCTGCTTCTGCGCTAGGAGTTTCTTTAAATTGGGATTTAAAGAATTGCTTTTTTCCTTAGACGGAGTTGCCATTTTTGATAAAATTTCCCTAAGGGACGTTGAAAAAATAAATGTTCCAATTGACTTTTTGTTAGTTTTCAAAAATGAACGTATGTCAAGGAGTTTATTTTTGAAAGCTAACGAAAAGTCTCAAAAAATTGGAACATTTATTTTTGTCCCACTACTAAGTGATTTTCAAAATGATTTTTCCAATATTTTCATTGTTCTCCATTCGAGTATGGGCTTCGGCTACTTGACTCCAATCATATACTCGATCAATGACAGGTTGAAATGTTTTAGACTCAAACTTCGACCATGCAAACTGTTGTAGATCTTGACTAAGCCTGATTTTGTAATCCAATGAACGACTGCGCAGCGTAGATGCTGTAACTTGAATCCTTTTTATAAAAAAAGGCAATAGATTGAATTGCGCTACTTTCATACCCCCCATCAATGCCAACAGCACCATGCGCCCGTCCAAGCCTAGCACCTGAATGTTTTTTTGAAAATAGGGAGCAGCAATAAAGTCAATCACTACATCTACTCCTTTTTTATTAGTGGCTTCCAATATAGCAGCTTCGAAGTCTTCGGTTTTGTAATCAATAGCTTGAGTGGCGCCGAGACGAAGACAAGTTTCGTGTTTACCTTTAGAGGCTGTTACATAGCTATTCGCTCCTACCGCTTTGGCAATTTGTAAAGCAGCCGTACCAACTCCACTAGCGCCAGCATGGATTAAAATATTTTCTCCTTCTTTCAATTTGGCTATCCAAATCAAGGCTTGATAAGCGGTTAAAAAAACCTCTGGTATAGCAGCGGCCTCTTCAAAGCTTAATCCCTTAGGAATAGGCATTGCCAAATCTTTGTGAATGGTAACATATTCGGCATAGCCTCCGCCGCTAAGTAATCCACAGACCTTTGCTCCTACCTGCCAATTACTTACCCTTTTTCCCAAAGCAACTACTTCTCCAGCAAATTCTAATCCCATAATAGTACTTGCTCCAGGAGGTGGCGGATAATTGCCTTGGCGTTGCATGGTATCCGCACGGTTTAAGGCAGTGGCTTTTACTTTGACCAATAGTTCCTGATCGGTAGGTTGGGGTGTTTCCCAATCTCCGATATACATGTTTTCTGGTAGTCCAAATTCCTTTAGTAAAATGGCTTTCATATTGTAGAATAATGGTTATTGCTTTCTATTGTTTAGAGTAATTAAAGATGATGATTTTTTGACAAATAGCGTGAGACGCTACCATCCGCGAATCAGATTGGCATCGAGCCAATCTGATTCGCACAAGGGATTCTAAAGGGGCAACTGAGGCAGAGCCTCAGTTGCCCCTTTAGAATCCCTTGTTTCCTGAAATGGACTCGATGTCCATTTCAGGAAAGGAATCACGGGATATGTCAAAGAACCAAGATTATTGTAAAACCCTATATCTCCACGAAGTACTTACCATTATTGTAAGTACTCAATAGACTGGTGTCGAAAACGTATGTAGCGGCGACTTTAGTCGCCAACTTGCCTTGTAAGCAACTAAAGTCGCAGCTAAATTGAGCAATTAATAACGCTTCTTAACTTTCAATAACCCTCCATAACCTTCCTTTTCTGCCTTCATATAGGATTTTATAACAATGTGTTTAGGTGTTTTTCAAACTTAGAAGAAATATTAAAAAATTAATAAAACAATTTTTTGTTTAAAATTTGAAACTTTTTTGATGACAAAATTTATTTTTGTTCATAAATAGTTGATTTTCAAAGCATTCTTTTAGCAAGAAATGAATATTTAAAACAAAAATGTTTATAAAAATTTGATTTAATAACACAAATTGTTTTAAATTTGTTTGTGCTTAAAAACTATTATAGACTAGTTTCCAAAACATAAACCTTTTCAGAATGGATTACAAACAACTCTCTGAGCTGACACTCGAGCAACTGATCGAGGAGAAGATACGACGCCCCATCCGCAGAATGAAGCAATCTATCAAAAAATGGGCTTTTAAGAATTGGTATAAGCTTGCATTCTTGGGAGTTTGTATATTCTTCGCTGTACAGGAAGATTTAAATTTCCATGTTAATTTTAAATCTAAAGAAGTTATAGCGCAAAGTAACGAAACAAAAAATGGACAACCCGTTGCTTTGAATATTTCTAATATTGGGGAGCAATCAACTTCTACCAAATCTACCAATTTTTTATTTGGTTCTAATTTATTTGCCAAGGCTGTACCTATTAAAGAAGAAAAGCCTATTGTGATGACGGAGCAAGTCAAGAAGCAATTGGCTTATGTAGAGACATTTGCAGATGTCGCCAAAAAAGAAATGGACCAATACGGTATTCCAGCTAGTATTACCCTAGCTCAAGGGCTAATAGAAACCAATGCAGGCGCTAGTTCCCTTGCTACCAAAAATAAAAACCATTTCGGCATGAAGTGTTTTTCAAGAAAATGCAAGAAAGGACATTGTAGTAATTTTTCGGATGATACCCACAAAGACTTTTTCCGCATTTACAAAAATGCTTGGGAAAGTTATCGCTCCCATAGTGAGTTATTAATGGGAAAACGCTATAAACATTTAACAAAATTGGGTACGAAAAATTATAAGGATTGGGCGATCGGTTTAAAGAAGGCAGGGTATGCGACGGATAAAAATTATCACAATAAATTAATTAAATTGATCGAAGATTTACATTTATATAAGTATGATGGGTGATATTAATTGAGAATTGAGAATTGAGAATTTGGTGACTAGTAATTGGTGATTGGTCCAATCACTAGTCACCAATCACTAAAAACGAATTTCATTAGCAGGGCTTTTCACACCTTTCACTATATCACTTAACGTACTCTCAAATCTTGCCTCTCTTGCATCATGCGATAATTCTGCAGAGGTACTACTCATTTCTTTCACTGCTTTTTCAAAACGATAGACATTTACAATACGAGCGGACTCTAATATGATTCGCTGCATCATTGGAATGTTATCATAGTTTTCTGCCTCTATTGGAGAGACAAACGTTCGTTTGAAGATGCCGTCTTCATAGGTATAGTCATTTTTGAAATTGACCATTCCTCTTGACATGCCTGTCGTAAAACTATTGATGGCTTCATTCATGGATTCCATATCATCATAAGAGGCACTGATAGAAAAAATAAAATCTTCATAATAAATATCACTCTTCACATCAGTGATCCCTTCTACGGCACTTACCGTTTCTACTACTTTGGAAAAGAAAGTGTCCATTTCTTTTCGCTCAGGGGGCTTATATCCTGCAACGCCATCTTCCATATCCATGAACTTTTGAAGTTTATCTTTACTTTCATTCATGTTTAAAGTGATGGTCATTTCTCCTGTACCATCCGCATTCATACTAATTTGTTCTATTAATTCAAAGCAACTAGTTAAGCATAAGCTAGTGCATAGTAAAAATAGAAAGCCTAATTTTTTCATAGTCGAGTTATTACATAGCTCAAGCATCCTGCTTGAGCAGTCTTTATAAATTCTACTCCCGATAATACATCAAGATAGCACCAAACATCGTAATTAACGTAGTTAAGACGGTAGCCATCTTGATAGAATAACGAATATGCCGAACAAAAATTTTGATATTTTCTACTTGACCAGGGTAATGTGGATAAATCTCCTTTGCCATTTTTTCATCATTGAAAATATGGGCTGCTCCAAATTCTACTTTATTTTTCACTAATATTTTATAGGCACCGAATACCTTCATTCTGAAATAAATATTCAGGAATAACATGGCAACAAACAAGCCTATTACGACTGAGATGAGAAGGATGTACATATGATCGTCTTTAGTAAGTTAGTCTTTGTTCCTTGGTAAGCCTCAGTAGGTTCCAATTCATCACGCATAAATGACTCACTTATAATTGGTTATGTCTAGTTGCATAGTGCAGTCTGCAATATCTCTCTTTTCATTGGAGGCGATGATTACTAAGCGATTGTCTGCAAATTGATTTAAAAAACCATTATACCAAGCAATGCTTTTTTTATCTAAATTGGAAGTGGGTTCATCTAACAACAACAAAGTAGTGTCTGAGCAAATGGCCAATCCTAGCTTCAGCCGTTGCTTCATTCCAGAGGAAAAAAAACGAATTTCTTTTTGGGTAGCGTCTGTTAATTCTATTAATTCTAAGAAAGATTCCGTTGTTAAATTATTCCTAAAGTTTTTAAATCGCTGATGAAATCGAATGGCTTCTTCTAGTGTAAACTCTTCTATCAAATCTATATAAGGGGCAGCAAAACTAATTTGCTTATACAAGTCATCTGTATCGAAGGCTTGTTGGTTTTGATGATGTTGAATAGTGCCTTTAGTGGGAGAAAGATGTCCAGATAATATTTTTAAAAAAGTAGATTTCCCAGAGCCATTATTACCCAAAATGGCATAGCGATGTTGAGGTTGAAAGTGGAAATCTATCTTTTTGAAGATCCATTCATACAGGTAGCGTTTGCCGATGTCTTTTAAAATGATTTCCATGATAGAGGAGTCAGGAGTCAGGAGTCAGAAGAGAAGATTTATTGCTGACTCCTGACTTCTCAATTTTGACCAATCAAATTTCGAGTCTTTAAATTATTCACAACAAACTCCCCCACTTGCTGCCCTTGATTCACGCCATTAAAACAAGCGGGCGCATAATGTATGCCACCATACAAGCGACTAACGGCTGCTTCATCGGAGGCTTCTAAGAATGATTTGAAAGACCGAGTAGGTAAACCATATTCTTCTTCTGTATTATCATCAAAGGAAAAATTTTCCCCATATAGGCTGGTCAAAGCAATAGCTGCGGCACGAGAGATGACGCTGTGTCCACTGGTATATTCTGGAAAAGGAGGCGTCTGCAAAATGGGTGCCCACTCTTCGTCTATGTGTTCATTAATTACTGTTTCTGGTCGTACTAATTTAGATCGATATTTTTCATCCCAACAAGAAATGAAAGCATCTGCTAAGGCAATAGAAGTCAACGCATAAGTTTCCAATGTCTTCATGAAATCCGCATTAGACTTTCTAGCAGCTAAAGCAGCAATATTGATCCAGTGTCCTCCAGGGGTGATTTTTTTTGTAGCAAACATGACATGTCCTTGGTGATGAGATACATAGGGATTGCAATCCCAAAATTCAGCGATGGCGACTCGTTCTTCTCGTTCTTTTTCCAGTACTTTATATACTTCCATAACCTCTTTGTAAAAATCACTGCCTTTCTTCATGTCATAGGGAGTAGGCGGCGGCGGCGTGAATTGATTCGCATCGTCAATTACAAATGGTCTAATTTCTTTCCAATGTGGTTCTATTCCATCCATATAGTCAGGTGGTGTAGGTCTCCACTTAGCTGGGTCTTCAGGAATAGAGTATTTGGGATAGGTTCGGGTTTCTTTATACAAGTCTGTATCCGACCACGCAATAATATGCTGCGCTACTTTTTCCCCATACTTGATAGACCGATCATAAACAGCAGAGGGCATTTTTAATGCCTTAAATTGCTCCATTGTTTCTTGATAAAAGACGTCTATTTTCTCTTCTGAAAAAATAAATTGTTTCCCTACTGTCAAGAAGGCATGTACACTAGCAAGGGGAAAGCAATACTCTTTTCCTGCCTCTGGCTTAGGAACATTTGTTAATTCTTTTACTTGCCCTTGGAGGGTTCTATACTCTGGGTAAGCATGAATTCCTGCTTCGTAAGCGGCAATACTTGGGTAGGCATATATGCGACTAGCTTGGGGAGGAGAAAAAATATCATGCACAATCACATCCGTCAATCGCTTCATAGACGAATGAAGCAATTCTGAATTTAATGCTTCTTTTTGAAAATCAGGATTCACGTCTTCTCTGCAAGCTGTAAATAGAAAGGTCATTAATCCTACTATTAGCCAAATACGACCCCCGACCCCTAAAGGGGAGTATCTTAGATCATTATTTTTTCCTGAGGTACTCCCCTTTAGGGGGCGGGGGTGATTTAAGCGGACTTCTTTTCTACTATTTTTAACTCCCATAATTTTTATAGTAATGCGCTGTAGCCAAGTTTTTCTCATGGTTCTATTTTTCGCAATTTTGAATCTATTCTAAAGATTGCTTTTTAACTGAGCTAAATGACTGAATATTCAAAATTCAATCATTCAAAATTCAAAATTAGATTTTATCAGTTATTTGAAAACCCGCAACCCGTTCACTCACACCACCACTTCCCACATATCCGCTGCCTTTAAATATTTCTGAGCCAAATCTCGAATCTCTTGAGCAGATATAGAACGAATCAAATCCACCATTTGTTGAAAGCCTTCAAATGGACGGTTTTCTAATACAAAAGTTTTGACCACATTGGTCACTTTGAAAGGTCCATCTACCATATTTAGCATATTACCCAATAGGTAATTTTTTACCATTTCCAATTCCTCAGTTGGTACTAAATCAGTTTGTAACCGATCTAGTTCCAAATAAATCTCTTTGAGGGTAGGCTTTAAAAATTCATTTCCAACTTCCGTAGAAATATAAAAACAAGCATCCTGCTGCATGGTATCTTGCAAGGAATATATATTATAAGTATAGCCTTTATCTTCTCGAATATTCATCATTAAACGAGATCCAAAATAGCCTCCTAAAATGGTATTGACAACCATGAATCCGATATAGTCAGGATGATTCCTAGTCATGGACCGCTTCCCAATTCGAATCGCTTTTTGCAAAGAATTAGGTAAGAAAAATTGTGACTTTTGAGGTGGTGCCGTATTGGGTGTTGGGAAAAAAGGTGTTTGGACTATTCCCGCTGGAATCTGTCCCAGGTGCTGATCTATTAGTTGTAAAATAGATTCATTGATTTTTCCACTTAAGAAAATGACACAATGATTGGCGTGGAAGTTTTTTTGAAAATGCTGAACTAAGTCCTTTCGTTGGATTCTATCATATTTCTCGGCAGTACTATTGTAGCCGTAAGGATGCGCATCTCCAAAAATTAATTCCGTTATTTTTCGATAAGCTACTACGTCATTCTTTGTTAAATCAATTTGTAATCGGCGCTTACTATTTTCTTTGAAGGTCGTTAATTCTTTTTCTGGAAAAACGGGTTGTGTTAATAACTCTGTTACTAAGGAAATTAGTTTTGGAAAATGCTTGGTCATAGAATAATACACCAAACTAGAATAATCCAAGCTGGTGGGCAGACTGAGACTAGCACCATAAAAGTCGAAAGCCTCTGCAATTTCGGCAGAATTCAATCGCTTGGTTCCTTCTCTTAACATCCGACCAGTAGCTCTAGCTGCCATCTGCGTATCTTCATAAGGTCTTCCCGCTTTAATGGCTATTTGTAACTTCATGACCTCTTGCGTTCCCATATTAGAAATATATACAGGGATACCATTAGAAAGCACGATTCTTTCTGGTGTTGGCAGTTCTATCTTGGAGATAAGATGTATAGGAGGAGCTATGGTTCGATCTACTTGCATTATTTCTTTTTGCAAAAGTAGAAGTAAATCAAGATATAAGTGAAGTATATAAGAAAGAGTTTATGCAAAGTGTAAGAATAGTCTCCCATTTTCTATTCCTTAACATTCACGTCATTGGCTGTTTCTTGCTGATCTCTTATCTAAAACCCCGACGTTTTAGTAGAAAAAAAGATTTCTTAACCGACTAAATTGTAAAAAATTCCTATGTTTAAGGCTTGAAAACGAGGAGACAGGAGATAGGGGTCAGGAGTCAGAGTGATTATCAATAGAATACCTCTGGCTCCTGACCCCTGACTCCTGTCTCCTAAATATCTACAAAGCTATGCCATTACAGCTCATCAAAGATGGTGTGGACTATATAGAAGGGGTCACACGCCAAGAATTTCAAGAAAAATACATGTTGCCTCAACAACCGGTGATTGTGAAACACTTTTTTGGTAAAGATGCACCTTTATACCAAAAATGGACTTTTGATTATTTTAAACAAGAATTAGGGGATTTAGAGGTAGGTATTTACGATGCTGAAGGGAAGAAGCAATCTGATGATCGTTCTTATAAGGGCGCACCAGAATCGATGAAATTTGGAGATTATCTCGACCTAGTGCAAAAAGGTCCCACCTCTCGTCGCTTATTTCTTTTCAATGTGTTTAAGCATAAGAAGGAGTTATTTAATGATTTTGAATTTCCAGATGTTGCAGATCGAGTATTAAGAAGAATACCCTTAGCTTTTTTTGGAGGAAAAGGAGGACTTACTCGGATCCATCAAGACATGGATAATAGTAATGTTTATCTTACGGAATTAGCAGGAAAAAAGCGAGTTGTTTTATTCGATCCGAAGTACTCTGATATGTTATACCGATATCCTTTTGGTACACACACTTCCGTAGATATTAATAATCCTGACTATGAAAAATTTCCAGCATTGGATAAGGTAGTGGGGTATGATTGTACGATAGAGGCAGGTGATACTATTTTTATGCCTTCGGGTTGGTGGCATCATATTGAATATCAATCTGCTGGTATCGGATTTTCTATGCGTTCCATCAGTCCTAATACAGGTACGCTTTTACGAGGTTTATACCAAGTTGGGGTATTAACCCATCTAGACGAAATGCTTCGAGTTACGTTGGGAGATCGTTGGTTTGCCTATAAAAAATATGTGGCAGAACGTCGTGCTACCGAGGCTTTACAGCAAGCATCTTAATAAGAGTATGTCTAAAAAATTCCAAGCTTCAAATTCCAAATTCCAAGAATTAAACTTGGAATTTGGAATTTGGAATTTTATACCATGTTAGTAGCGATAGATATAGGCAATTCCAATGTATCGGTAGCCCTTCATTATGAAGGCAAATGGCAGCACTTTTGGCGATATCCAACCATTCGTGATGAATCTCCTTTTTTTTATAGTTTAAGAATTCGCAATCATCTTTTTGAGCATGATATTAATATCAAAGATATTGAGAAGGTCGTATTGAGTAGTGTTGTACCTCCACTTACCCCTGTCTTTCATCAAATATTACCAGAATTATTTCAAGCACCTCTCGTAACCGTATCACCAGATGTAATTCCAACAATCTCCCTGAAAATTGATAACCCTAATGAAATTGGTTCTGACCTAATCGCCAATGCCGTAGCAGCAAATACTATTTATAAACAAGATTGTATCGTTGTAGATTTTGGGACTGCCCTTACCTTCACGACCGTCACTAAAAAGGGGGAAGTGTTGGGGGTCGCTATTGCACCTGGCTTAAAAACGGCCATTGGCGCTTTATTCTCAAAGACCGCCCAATTGCCTGAAGTACCTTTAGAATTGCCTGCAACCCCTGTTGGGAAAAACACCATTCATGCGATTCAAAGTGGTATTTTAAATGGATATGTGGGGTTGGTCAAACATATGTTATCGGAAATTAGAAAAGAGGTAGGTATTCATTATATTGCTGTGGCTACTGGAGGGTTATCGTCTATTTTGCATCCTTTGAAGGATGAATTTGTTGATATAGATGTGGAGTTAACAATGAATGGCTTAAAGATTATTGGGGAGGCTGCACATTAAGTAAGTGAGTGGATAAAAATAACTTCCTTCTAAATTATTTTGATTATTGATTACTAATTATTGATTATTAGTTAATTAGGGACGAAGAAATAAGAAATAAATAACTTACCCAAATTTTGTCTCCCGCAAAGTCTCGCCGAGGATACGCTAAGGTACGCTAAGCTAGACCTTTTACTAACTTAGCGTACTTTGCGAAACCTTTGCGATCCTTTGCGAGAAATACCTTTGTGGGTAGGTTATTTATTGCCGAAGCCCTTACACGTTTTCATTATGCTTAGAAAATAATTAATAATCAGTAATTAATAATGTCCTCCCGCTTACTAAGTGGTCTGACTTCTAAAAAAATCAAAAATGAATAAACTGTGGTTAATTATTAAAAGAGAGTATCTAACAAGGGTTAAGAAAAAGTCTTTTATCCTTACGACTTTGCTTTTGCCTTTTGGTATGGGCTTGTTCATGGTGGTGCTGGGATATATTATGACTTACCAAGATAGCGATACCGTGAAGGTGGCTATTTTGGATGAAGGGAATATTTTAAATAAGGCGATTAAGGATGAGAAGGACTTGTACTTTTCTTTTAGCACTAAGCCGCTGGAGGAGATGAAAAAAGAAGTAGAAAAAGAAAAGTATAATGGGGTGTTGGTGATTCCTCCTTTTAAAAAACTAGATAGTAAAGATTTTACCATTCAATATCATTCCGATACGCCATTAGGGCTTGCCTCCAAATTAAAACTAGAGCAAACCATCGCCAGAAAAATCCGAGATCATAAAATAGAAGTACTAGGATTAAATAAAGAGGAACTAGAAAATTTGAGAAGTAATGTAACGATTGACCCAGAACCTATAAAGGAAGGTGGACAAGATAGAAGTTCCATCACTGGTATGGTGATGGCAGGGATTGGATACTTATTGGGATTTATCATGTACTTCATCATCATTATTAATGGGATGCAAGTAATGATGGGCGTGATGGAAGAAAAGACGAATCGAATAGTCGAGGTGATGGTATCTTCCGTCAAACCTTTTCAATTGATGTTGGGTAAGATATTGGGAATTGGCGGGGTAACCTTGACTCAATTTGCCATTTGGGCAATATTATTTCCCTTGATCTTTTTTGCAGCGCAGCTATTTTTTGGCATTGACTCTTCGGAAGCTCAATTAGAAATGGCGCAGGCACAAACTGGGATGGATCAAGAAGAAGCACAGCATTTGGTGTTACAAGTAATGAACGAGTTAAGTGCCATTAATTGGTGGTTTATCATTCCTTCCTTTATTATTTATTTGCTATTGGGGTTTTTGATGTATAGTGCTTTATTTGCGGCAGTAGGGTCTGCTATCGGCGATGATTTAGGAGAATCTCAAAAATTGACCTTACCTATATCTATTCCTGCTATTATTTCCATCTATCTGTTGTTCCCGGTAGTACAATCTCCTAATGGAAGTTTAGCAACTTGGTCTTCTATTATTCCACTTTCTTCCCCTTTTATTATGCCCGCTCGCTTGGCATTAGATCCGCCATTATGGGAAATAGCTGTTTCCTTAATCGTGTTGATTGCAACCACTGTTTTCTTTGTGTGGTTATCTGCTAAGGTGTATCGAGTTGGTATTTTTCTCTATGGCAAACGAGTTACTTTTAAAGAAATGGGCAAGTGGTTATTTTATAAAGGGTAGATTTTTGAAAGAAGAAGAAGTAAATCTTCCATACGTAAATGAATAAAGGAGTAAATATGGGCAGTCCTCGTTATAAGTTGAGCGTTTCTGCCAAATAGGCACGCCCATTTACTCCTCTATTCATTTTCTAATTTACTCATTGATCTAGAATGACTAATGACCACCGACCAATGACTAAAAATCAGCCTACCGATCCAAAAAATAAATTCTGGCTATACTTGTTTTTTATTGATGCCCTCCTGAACCTCTTTGCAGAACTTACGCACAATCAAACGCTGATTTATATCAGCAAACCCCTATTAATGATTTTTTTAGGGCTTCATTTTTGGACCAATCGCACAACCAATCGTTTTACTAATCTTATACTGGCAGGGCTGTTTTTTGCCTTTTTAGGCGACACCCTTTTGATGTTTCGGGTAGGGGCAGAAGGTCAGACCAATTTTTTCTTATTTGGATTAGCTAGTTTCCTATTGACCCAACTCTGCTATAGCATTGCCTTTTGGGGATATGGTAAAAAAACAAGTGGGACTATTTTTAGGAAGCCATTATTGGCAATACCTTTTATCGCTTTTTTAGTAGGAAACATGGCTTTATTATGGGAAGGATTGCCAACCGCATTTCGATTACCCGTCTTGGCTTATAGTACCGTTATTACCTTAATGGCAGTAAGTTGTTGTAATCTTTTTAATAGTCTTCCATCCACCATTTTTAAATGGCTAATGATTGGGGTAGTATTGTTTGTTATCTCTGATACCATGATCGGGATTAGCAGTTTTAAAATGCAAATACCTTACTCCGGTTTGCTAATCATGGGTACTTATATTGCGGCACAGTATTTAATTGTTAGAGGAAGTCTATTATTGGAGGGGAAAGGAGATGAGGTTATTGTAAGTAGTCTGACAAAAATAAGTTAACAACTTTGCTTTTCAGTTGATTGATTATTAATTACTGATTATTAGCTAATTAGGCGTGTTCAGTAGCGTCTGGAAAATAATTAATAATCAATAATTAATAATGTCACACTA
>CALJIQ010000439.1 GCA_937973995.1 uncultured Saprospiraceae bacterium | reverse complement strand
CTAAAATCAATGATTGCAGCAGCAGTACTACAATCTACTTTTTGATTGTCAAAGACAGGAGCTTCTATTTCAATATTTCTATCCGCACATTTAGCCCAAGCTTCCCATCCAGTGCCTTTATTATGATCGCCATTGGTTTGGAAATTAAAAGTTAGACAACCACCTGGATTGATAGAAGGATTACAACTAGCATCAATCCATCCACCAGTGGCACTCACGCCATTCCCAGACCATTTGGCTATCAATTCACTCTCCATCGTATCTCTACCATCGTAAACAAATAAGGTATCTCCTGCAGCAAGATCAAATTTTGTAAAGACCATTTTTACATGATGCCACTGATCAATTGGACAAATAGTATGCACATTATTACGAGCAGCCGTATCCGCATAAAGAATATTATCTACAGAAGGATCAGAGGTAAATAAACAACCTGGATCACAATTAGAGAGGGTATCAATAGCAGGAGTCGTCTCACTCACATTTATGATATGCGTACAAGAAGAAATGCCAACACCTGGCGTAGCTTCTGGATCATTCTCAAAACTATTGCAAGAACGTTCTTCAAAGCAAATATTACTGATAGATAAAGTTTCACAATTATTAGATCGGGAGGAACTGCCTCTATCAGAAGTTAGATTAGTACAATTAGAAACTTCCAAAGTATAACCTACTCCACTAATATGGTTACCTATTATATTGTACACATATAGTCCACTATAATGAGGCGCTACATAGTCCATAACAGTACCAATAGGAATATCAATACCAATGGCATTTGTCACTACCCAAGTATCGTCTGGTCTTAGTCCAAACACTTGAATTTCTTCCGCGAAGATACCTTCTCCTTTACAAGAGCAAGGGTCTTTTATCAAAGAGTTCGGATTTCTAACTTTAATAGAAATTTGCGCCTGATCTCCACAAGAGAAGTACGCATCAGAATGAACTAAATAATTAGTGCTTTCTGTAGGTCTAAGAATAAAAGTATTAGCATCTTCTGTTGCAAAAACGGAGTTGGCGGGAGACCAACTATAGTTCCCTGCACCAGTTAAGGTGACCGTAATTTCTTCTCCTTCAATAAGAGTTTCCTCAAAAACGGTCGGTATGGTCATTAGGCAAGGGCCTAATGCTAATGTCTCTTTTATAACGTCGCCCTCTGCTACATGCAAACAATCAGAGAAACCTAGATTCGCATTAAAGTCACCCATAGCGGTGATACCTTGAGGGTACTTGTATTCATCTAAGTTAAACCCGATTACATAATTACCTTCTAGTAATCCAGCAAAACAATACTGTCCATTTTCATCAGTAGTTAATGTAGCAATAGGATTTTCTAAATCCGAGCAAGTATATAGATGAATAGCTACTCCCGCTAATGGAGGATTGCCATCATTTAGTAATCCATCCCTATTGGTATCTTCTACCAAGCAACCTGCTATTTTTCCAAAGCTGATACAATCAGAAGTTTGGGAACAAATTTCTTTATCCCCTTTGGTCTCAGATACAAGGACTCTATAATGAATTCCTTCTGCTAATGGGGGAGGAGAATAAGAGGAATTGGTTGCACCTACAATATCTGTAAATCCTTCTTCACAGCTAGTAGAACTGGCTTGCCATTGATAGACTAAGGTTCGATTATCCGTAGCACTTAAACTAGCATTGAGGGTTGGATTAGCAGTACCACTATCAGCTATTGCTATATCAATATCGGACATAGAACAAGATAAAACCTCTACGGTTACCCAAGTTTCATGTGGGCAGGCATAGTTCTCTTGATTATTCCATTGTATGGTATAAGTTGTAGTAGTATCAGGACTGAGATTTACTATTTGACAAGTTGTGCAATCAATTCCTGTACTTGGCTGCCATACGTAGTCTCCTGGTTCATTGATAGAAATAGTAACGGTTTCTCCTTCTAAAATTTCAAAGTTTCGATGACCGATCTCTATATCATAACACTTACCTAGAATGGCATCTACGTCTAATATATCCTCACCGATACCCAAACATATAGTATCTGTAAAACCATTCCTGTCCATTAGGTTGCCTACTGGTAAGGAGGCAATAGGAAATAAGTAATTAGCAGGTGCATCAAATTCTACAAAATATTTACCATCTGGTAATTCATCAAAAAGATATTTACCATTTACATCTGTTAGTAAAGAATCTATAGGATTGATCGTATCCCCTGCTTCATAGAGATAGACCACTATATTTTCAAAAGAAGCATTTAAATCATTAGCTAAACCATCTCTATCAAAATCTTCATTGACACAGCCACCAAGAGAGGCAATGGGCAAGCCACGACAAAGCTCGGTTTCATAGCAAAGATTACTAATGCTTAATTCAAATTGACCATTGGTGAAATGAGCTGTGTAACCGATAGAATCATAATGAATTCCAGGTAACTCATACAAATGGAAACCATCAGGACTTACGCCTGCGTAGGTCATTGCAGTGCCGAATGGAATGAGGGTGTTACCATCGTTTCTGTCATAATAACCTACTCCATCAAAATAAGTCCAAGTCTCTCCAGCCGAGAAAGAATTAATGGTAATTAACTCTCCAAATAGTTTGTTACCTAAACAAACACAAGGATCAGAGATATTGATAAAAGCAGTGGTAATATCCAGTTGTGCTTCATCATCCACACAAGCAAATTCACTAGTAGATCGGACGGTATAAATTCTGCTAGAGTCAGCTACAATGGAGAATACGGTACAAGTATCACAACCCTCATATCCTGGAATAGCAGGAGTCCATTCATAACTGCCCCCACCACTTACTGTAATGGTGACCGTTTGACCAGAAAAGACTCTAGCGGCAGTAATATCCAATTCTGTTTGATAACATTGTTCAATGAGTGCATCTACGTCTCTTACATCTTCTCCGATGCCTACGCAGACTACTTCTGTATAACCATCTCTATCTGTTAAATTTCCAACTGGTAAATCTTGTAAAGAAAGCAGGTATTCATCAGGTGCTACAAAAGAGACAAAATATTTTCCATCCACTAATTCATCGAAAAGATATTTGCCATCTGCATCCGTTAAGGTAGAATCTATCGGATTGATCGTATCTCCTTCTGCATACAAATAGACTACGATATTTTCAACAGGAGGTAATCCGTCGTTGGCTAATCCATCTCTATTAAAATCTTCATTGACACAGCCACCAAGAGAAGCAATGGGCAAGCCATTACACAACTCTGTTTCATAACAAAGATTGCTGATTTGTAAGGTTTGAGTACCATTGGTAAATCTAGTAGTATAGCCAATAGAATCTATATGGATGCCTTCCAAATTGTATATATGGAAACCATCTGCATTGATACCTCCATAGGTCATTGTGGTGCCGAATGGAATGAGGGTGGTACCATCATTTCGATCATATAATCCGGTGCCGTCAAAGTAAGTCCAAGTTTCTCCAGCCGAGAAAGAATAGATAGTAATGACTTCGCCGAATTGTTTATTACCCAAGCAATTACAAGGGTCGGATAAATCAATAAATGCGGTGGTAATACTTAGTTGCGCTTCATCCCCTGAACAAGCTCTATCATCCAATGAGCTTACGGTATAAACCCTACTTGAGTCCGCTATGATTTTAAAAACCGTACAAGTGTCGCAACCTTCATAACCAGGTATAGTAGGAGACCATTCATAATTACCAGCCCCACTAACAGTGACACATACCTCTTCGCCAGCAAATACTAAAGCTTCTGTAATAGATAATTCCGTGAGCTGGCATTTCTCTAATAGTGCATCGTAAATAATATCTGAGGCACCTGATTCTAAACAAATTAAATCAGAATAGCCATCTCTGACGATCATGTCGCCAATTTCTGTAAATGCTGGAGCAAAATGATATTCAATAGCAGGAGTGAAATGAACATAATACTTCCCTGCTTGTAAACTATCAAATAAGTACTTGCCATCTGCGTTGGTGAAGGTTGTGGCAATAGGCGTAATGGTATCTCCTTCTACAAAAAGATTGACTTCAATATTTTCTAGAAAAGTATTGCCATCATTCATGATGCCATCTCTATTTAGGTCTTCTCTTACACAACCTCCTAACTCACTTAAAACATCAATGGTAAAAGTGGCTTCATGTGGACAAGCATAAATATCTTGGTTATCCCATGTAACTGTATAGGTGGTCGTACTATCGGGGTAGAGACAAACGTGCTGACAAGTATCACAGGAAATTCCAATGCTAGGCGACCAAACGTAATTACCTGCTTGAGATATAGAAATGCAAACAGTGTCTCCTGAAATTATAGTGGTCTCCTCTAAGGATAAATTGATAGCATGACATTCTGAAATAAAAATATCAGGAATAATTTCTTCTTCGCCAGAATCTATACAAATGGTATCTGTTACGCCATTCCCATCCGTTACACCAACAATGGGCAAGATATACCCTTCTGGTAAGCTGACTTTTATTTGGTACTTACCTACTGGAATACTATCAAATGTATAAGTGCCATCGGATGCTGTCAATACACTATCTATCAGCTGATTTGGATCATCAATTTTACATAAATAGATTAAGATGCTATCGAAAGGAATATCATCTGGTGTATTGACCGTATCTCCCTCAGGTTCAATATATACTATTCCATCAATGGTACTTAGCACGGTTATTTTTAAAGAATCATCATCAGGACAATTATAGGCATTCACAACACCTCTATTCACATAGTAGTTGATAGAACTATCCGGAATGATTTTAACTTGTTGGCAAGTATCACAATCTATAAATAAAGAGGGTGTCCAAGAATAACTGCCCTCTTGTTCGATATTTACACAAACAGTATCTCCGGGTAAAATGTTAATTTCTCTAAAAGGTAAATCAAAAGTTGGGCAGGTTCCCAATAATACATCCTCTGCTAATTTTTCATCTCCTCCTTCCAAACAGATTACCTCTGAAAAGCCATCTGATGTTGATAAATCTCCTAATGGTTGGGTAGTTTCTGGAAAAGAATAATCCAAGGGAGGAAGAACAGAAACAATATACTTACCAGCAGGTAAGCTATCAAAATTATATTTACCATCTGGCCCCGTAAGGAAAGTCTCAATTGGATTGATGGTGTCTCCTTCTAGATACAGACTTACTAGAATACTTTCCATTGGAGAATTAGCATCATTCAAGAAACCATCTCCATTAATGTCCTCTCTTACACAACCACCTATGGCATTTAAAACAGTGACCGTAAAACTGGGCCCTTCACAAACACATTCTTCTCCTGAGCTTACCTGATAAGTAGTGGTTTCGGTAGGAAATAATTTGACGGTAGTGCAGGTATCACAATCTAAGCTATCTGCTGGTGTCCAAGTATAATTTCCTGGACCCGTAACAGTTGCCATTAGCGTATCCCCTAGGACAATGGTCGTATCTTGAATATCTACCGTTATTGGAATACAAGGTGTTAATAAGACATCATAATTTAAATATTCAAATGCTTCAGGTACGAATATTTTTTCTGTAAAACCATTCGTAGTAGATAGAAAACCAAAAGAATTTCCTATATAAGAGGTGTCACCAAATTCTACTTCAGGTGCTCCTTCGAAGTCTACAAATTCAGGAAGTTTATACTCACTAGGAGGGGCATATTGTATATAATAGGTATTACCTTGTAGGCTATCAAATAAAAATTTTCCATTTGCATCGGTTAACGTTTGTTTGATAGGATTGATCGTGTCTGGACTTATAAATAGAAGAACAGGGATATTTTCAATAGGTGTAAAACCATCATTTTGAATTCTGTCTCTATTGGTATCTTCGGATATACAACCTCCTAAGGTTGACATTACTGTCACTGTAATACAATTGGAAATTACTAAGCAAGTAGCTCGATTGTCTGTGACAGAAGTAACCAGTACTCTATAATGAGTAGTAGCGGAAAGGGAATCAGGTAAATAGGTAGCATCTGTGGCACCAGGAATATTTAGATAGGGTTCGGAACAGCCTATTGTATTGGATTGCCATTGATATAATAAAGTGTCTCCATCCATTCTCAAAATATCAACAGAGAGAGAGTCTGGTTGCGTATTTAAAGTAATCGCCTGGTCTTGGTTTCCGACATCTACTTTCAGGCAACACTTTACTACCCCCAAAGGACAACATAGGCGTTCCTCACAACCAAAAGTATTAGTACCGATATAATAAAACGAATCAGAGGTAACAATAGAAGAGGAATCTAGCACGAATGTAGTTCCGGTCCCAACTGCTATATCATCTGAGTTGAACCACACCACATTTGTTAGCGTAGGATCAGCTTCTAATACAGCTGCTTCGTCACAAAGCATGTAATGGGTGGCAGTGCATTCCCCCGCTAAATCAAAAGTCATCCCTGAAAGAAATGCCATTACCTGATTTTTTGCATCAAAATCATGGAAACCGTCCGCATCTCCTTCTATTCCAAATCCTGGATCATCATAAACAAATTCTATTTCACTTCCTATAGTTGAATTACATACTTTGATATTTCCATCAGGACTAAATCCAGGAATTCTTCCATCATCTGCTACATCCGGTCTTTCATCATTATTAGCATCCGTAAATTGAGAATACATTTGTGACGCATTTACTTGATGGATAGTAGAGGCATCATCGAAGCTGTATTCATTTTGATCTGGATTAGAAACGAAGGTAATTCTGTCAATATAAGAATACCGACAGCGATAATCATTACTTTCTCCACCTAAAAAACAAGTATTGGTCGGAGAGGAACTAATAAAATTATAATCCATATCTCCCAACTCATAAGTGAGATTTTTAAAAGAGACACTATTTTCCAATGTTAAGTTGAACGTCATTTTGGTAGAAGGGTCTCTCATATAGGTGATTGGTTCATCTCCATCTCTCCCCTCAATAGCAAATAATAATGCCGTTCGTCCACCGGAGTTTCCTATCTTGGTAACACTTTGTTGAAATCTAGATTGTACTAAAGGACTACCTGTGGGAAAGTTAATGATACTCGAGCCATCGGGTCCACCTTCTAAGGTGAGTTGGATGGTATAGTCAAAACCAGCATCAGTTCCAAATCCATCATTTAGTATAACATCCCCAGTTATTTCTACCAATTGATCATTTATGAAATCAAAGGTAGGGGGAGCCAGATCAAAGTCAAGTGTATATTTAGCTATTGGTTTTTGTCCATTGACAAGAATGAAGTCTCCGCACCCATCAGAGGTAGTGAGTTCTAGAGAACTGATAGCGGTGTCACTAGTTCCATCTGTTACCATTAAAGTATAAGTACCGTAATCAGCAGCAGAAATATTGGAGATCGTTGGATTTGCATCACTGCTAGAAAACCCATTAGGCCCTGACCACGAATACGTGATAGCACCTGTTTCTCCATTTACAATCGCACTTAAAGAGGCAGAACCTCCTTCACATGCTGAAAGATCGCTAGTAATGACACTCAAATGATCGGTAAGTAGAATGGATGTTTTCGTGGATTCCAGAATGGGAATCGTTCCTTCTGATAGATTTAATTCCAGCCCACTCCATAGATAGAGCAGACTAAAAAGTAGTAATACTTTTTGCATGGTTTTTATTAATTTGTTGTGGGCTTTAGGGTCTCTTATTATGCTCATCAGCTATGCAAAATGAAAGGATAGCCGACCTAAAAAGCCTTTTTAATGATTCTATTAATGTAACAAACAGAGGTAGGGGATGAATAGGGGACAAAGGGTATTGCAAGGGGAAGAGGGTGGTAGCAGGAGGTACAATTAGAGGGAATTAATCAATAAAGAGGGAAGGGGAGATTGATTATTTCAACAAATATATGATAATGTCAATTATTGATTTTTTAATTATGTTGGATATTGTGACAGGGAAAATGTGGGTTATTCTAGTTCTGCTATTTTTTCTTTTAGCCATTTTTTGCTGGCAATTTCTTTTGTTTCTTCTACTTCCTTTTTTATTTTGGCTAATGTTTTTTTATCACCTGGAATCATTTTTACCAATTTTTTAGAAAACTTAATTAAGTTTAAATATCGTTTCTTTCTGTCGGTTGTGATTTTTTTATTTCTGTTTAAATAGACTCGAAAACTTTCAAAAAGAGAATATAATGGTTCAACTTCATCAGTTTCATAATATGTAGTCAACAGCATTGTTTTTGAGTCAAGATTATAAGCAATGTCTTCATATTCTACTTGATGAAGCAATTTTATAACATTGTTATAATCTTTTTTATAAAAATATAAAAGAGCTCTATTAAATGTAACTGCATTTTCTCGGTATGCATCAGGTAGTTTGGTATTATACCCCTCAATAAAAGTTTCGATCCATTCATATTCTCCTAATCTCAATCCTGAAAGTACTATATTTTTGAAACCCCAAGGTGAGAGCTCTCCTTCATTGAAAATCAACTCTTTTTTTAGAAGGGTTTTATTTAAATTAAAATATTCCCTAACAAATTTTTGTTGCCCTTGATTTATCTTGCCTATACAATAATTAGTAGCTGCTCTATACATTGATAGTGCCTCTTCTTGAGGAAAGTGATGACTATACTCATTTAGTAAATCTATTAGCTTATAATAATTTTCTTCTTTTTCTGGGTAGGAATAAATAAGATAAATCTGATAATAGATTGCAATAGGAGGAAATCTATCATATTTATATTTTTGAATACTATCTACTATTTCTTCAATAAATAGAATGTTATAGTCATGTGAGGCTAATTTTTTTCGACCTAAAGTGTAGCAAAATATTCTTAGCTTTTCAGCAAGGTAAAAACAATCTAAATTAATAGCTATTTCGGCTTCATTTCCCTTTTCGGAACGTTTTTGATCTAATTGAATTAGATCGTAATAATTTCTTTCAATTTCATACTGATAAAAATAAAAATTAGCTGGTCTATATTCTTGTTGATCAGATAGTCTTCTAGCAGTGCGCATTGTGCTACTATACAGTTTATCCAACCTTTTATCTCCTACCGCTTCCATTAAATGAACAGCTTTCCTTATTGGATTTTTCTCATATACTTGTTGAGCCAAAAACTGCTCGACTAATTTTAATAATTCTGAATTCAATTTTCTAAATCGAATATCATCATAAGATTTTTCTTTATATACTTTATT
>CALJIQ010000438.1 GCA_937973995.1 uncultured Saprospiraceae bacterium | reverse complement strand
ATCCTATCCTCTCTTATTATATTCTGCAAGCAATTACAATAAGTTTCACCATTTCAATTAGGCTAATAAGTAGGTTATTAATACGATGGGATTTACTTGATGAGATGCCCTCTACTTCGGTAGAGGAAGTCTCATCCTTTAAGAAGGAAAGTGCGGCGAGCAAGATAACTGAATCACAAATACGGCTAATAAGTAGGTTATTAATACGATGGGATTTACTTGATGAGAAACTCCTCTACTTCGGTAGAGGAACCTCTCATCCTTTAGAAGGGAAGCGGCGGCGAGCAAGATAACTGAATTACAAATACGGCTAATAAGTAGGTTATTAATACGATGGGATTTACTTGATGAGAGCCTCTGTAAATTTATTTACAGGGGTTTCTTTCGTTAAGGGAAGTTGTGAATTTTGGTATCGGGGTAAGCAGGAGGTGATAAGTAGGCAAAAGGTTGTTCTACCACAGCAATTGCCATATGTTGAGAAAGGCAATACGGACTGCTTGGATAAGAAGTTGGATTGGAAAGCGGGTAAGGTAGTTGAATGATCCCTTCTTTCGGTAGGGTCGACCACTCGGGTATGAAGAGGCTATATCTTATGCGGCAAAAGGCGAATGGCAAAAGGCCATTTTCTTACCTATTTTTTTGTGTTGCTTGTCAATATTCTGTAGGCATTCAAAATTCCTACTTGTAACGTTTTGCGTACCTAGATAGGATGGGAACACGGATTTAACGGATCAGAACGGATACCATACAGGACATGTATATAAATAGCACCTATCCTGCTTAGAAATCCGTTTTATCCGTCTCATCCGTTGAATCCGTGTTCCCATCCTGCCCTATTGGAGTCTTGGGTACGCAATCCGTTATTATTAGCAAAATTCAAAATTCAAAATTCATCATTCAAAATTCATCCTAATAAGTCGCCATACTAGTATCAATCTCCTTCGCCCAAGCTAAGATTCCGCCTTGCAGATTATACAAATTCGTATAACCATGTTGCTCCTGCAAAAAGCGGATAGCGTTGGCACTTCTAGCCCCACTTCGACAATGGATGACGACAGGTACGTCCTTTTTTATTTTCTCCACTTGTTGTGGCAGGGTATCCAAAACGATGAGTTCTGCATTCAAATTAGCGATGTCCCATTCATACGGTTTACGAACATCTACTAGTTGAAAATCCTTTTCTTCTTCTTGCCATTTTTTTAATTCTTGAACGGTTATTTCTTTGACCATCTCTTCTTTTTTTTGAGTGGGAACAATTCCACAGAATTGCTCATAATTAATTAATTCGGTAATGGTTGTATCGGGTTTCTTTTTGACTTTTAATGTTCTGGTGGTAAAGGAAGCGGCATCGAATAAAAAGAGTCGTCCAGACAATGGTTCTCCAACTCCTGTAATAATTTTAATGACCTCATTGGCTTGCAAGCTTCCGATGATGCCTGGCAATACGCCTAAGACTCCTCCCTCTGCGCAACTTGGCACCATGCCTGGGGGAGGCGGTTGCGGAAATAGATCCCGATAATTAGGACCTCGTTCTCCATTTTTATCCAAGTAATTGAAGACCGACACTTGCCCTTCAAATCGGAATATGGAAGCATATACATTGACCTTCCCTGTCAATACACAGGCATCATTCGTGAGATAGCGGGTTGGAAAATTATCGGTTCCATCCGCTACGATGTCATATCCTTGAATAATGTCCAATGCGTTGTCTTTGGTGAAGGGGGTATCGTAAACTTCTACCTCAATATGTGGATTTAAAGCCAGCAATTTTTTCTTAGCGGTAATAGCCTTTGATTGTCCTAGATCCTCTACGGTATATAATACCTGTCGCTGCAAGTTGGTGTCCTCTACCACATCAAAATCAACGATACCAATCCTACCTACACCAGCCGCAGCTAAATATAATAGAACAGGACTACCCAAACCGCCAGCACCAATGACCAATACTTTGGCGGCCTTTAGTTTTTGTTGTCCTTTCATCCCGAATTCAGGGATGGCAATATGCCGAGCATAGCGGGATAGTTCTTTTGGATTTAAATTATTTTCCATAGAAAACGCAAATTAAGGCTTTCTCTGAAAAACCTTTCAGTCACTAATTAGTTTAGCCTTTTAAAAGATTTCAGCGAATATTCGCAAGTATTTGAAATTAATGATATTTTAACGGGAGATTATAAGAGCATTCTCTTTCAATCATGACATTTTTTCCCGCAAAGTCTCGCGGAGGTTTCGCTAAGTTTCGCTAAGTTAGATTGGGTATGGCTTAGCGTGACTTTGCGAAACCTTAGCGTGACTTTGCGGGAAATACATATATCTAAAACTAACCATCATGCAAAATTTATACTACACAGAAGAACATGAATTATTTAGAAAGACCTTGCAAGACTTCTTCAAGGCAGAAGTAACTCCTTACCTAGAAGCATGGGAAAAAGAAGGCAAAATAGACAGAGGGCTTTTCAAGAAAATGGGAGAAATGGGATTCCTAGCCTTAGAGGTAGAAGAAAAATATGGCGGGATGGGTTTGGATTTTCTTTATTCGGCGATCCTTTGCGAAGAAATGGGGCGAACGGGTAGTTGTGGGGTAGCTACGTCCATTTCAGGGCATGCTTATTTAGCGATGAATTATTTGGTGCATGCTGGTTCTCCGTACATTAAGGAAAAGTATTTAGTGCCAAGTGTAAAGGGAGAATTAGTGGGTTCACTAGGAATGACAGAACCATTTGCGGGTTCCGATTTACGGGCCATTCGTACAACGGCGGAGTTAGATGGAGACCACTATTTGGTAAATGGTTCAAAGACCTTTATTACTAATGGCTATTATGGGGACTATTGCGTGACTGCTGTTAAAATGGACGAAGGTATTTCCATGATGGTTATTGATTTAGAGGCAGAGGGAGTTACTCGTAGTAAATTAGATAAAGTGGGAATTAGAAGTTCGGATACGGCAGAACTGGCATTTAATAATGTGAAAGTGCCTGCAAAGAATCTGTTGGGAGAACCAGGAAAAGGCTTCTATTATATGATGGAAAGCTTACAAGTAGAACGCTTATCGTTGGCTATTTCTAATATGGGGCTGATGCAATATGTATTAGACATTACCTTACAATACATTTCCGAAAGAAGTGCTTTTGGCAAGCCCATCAATAAATTTCAGGTGTTAAGACATCAAGTAGCAGATATGGCAAGTGATATTGCCGCATGGCAAGCATTGACCGATCTGACTAGTTATCGCCTCTCTAAAGGAGATCATGTAGTAAAGGAATGTTCCATGTTAAAATTAAAAACTAGTGACTTATTAAACGAGGTAGTCTATAAGTGCCTACAGATGTTTGGGGGCTATGGATTCATGGAAGAATATCCAATCGGTCGTATTTATCGGGATGTCCGAGTCGTTCCTATTTATGGCGGTACTTCCGAAATTATGAAAGAGATTATTGCCAAAATGGTGATTGATAATGTTAGTTATAAACCTGCTTATAGTAAGTGAGTGGGTTGATATGGTGAGTAAAACGAGAATTGAATTCCACTCGATCAGCTGGCGCAGAGACTCTGCCTCGTGCCACCTATCCAAAAAGGTTTTACCTTTAAATACTTTGGCAATTTTCAAAAGGCATTGCTACCACCTCGTCGGATGGCTGTCGCCGTCCGATGAGGTGGGCGTTCCTATCCGACGGCGATAGCCATCGGACAGGAGTATTGAAAAATTGTCCGCTGGTGCAGCGGTTTCGTATCAGCTGGCGCAGAGACTCTGCCTCGTGCCTCTATCCAAAAAAGTTGTACCTATAAAACAAACACTAATTCAAAAATGAAAAACCTAATTTTAATCGCTTCGCTCCTAGCGTTCACTTCCTCCCTCTTCTCCCAACAACAAGAACAATACGATTACTTCAAAGCCAATCGAGAAATGATTGGAAGTGGGGTGCAAGCCATTCTGACTTGTAATGGGCTGTTCACTTCGGAGCGGACCATTGAGCAGGTGTATGATAAAGAATTAAAATATTTACCGCAGCCCATTGGCACAGCAAAAGGAGGAGATTATAAAATTGATTGGGAACGAAAAGCAGTAGCGATTGGAGTGGCAGGAGGAACGCCTGTCATGCGGGCCGCTTTTCGAGAGGGGATTGGTTGTGTGATGTTAGCACCCGATCAAGGATTGGAAGAGATTCCGCTATTACCCATTCAAAAAATGCCACCTTTAGAAGGGGATCCTTCCAAAATTTTATGGCCCAATGGAGATTTGGTCAAAAGCAATAAACGCCTTCCAAAAGGAGTCAACCCATCCGCATTAGAGGAAGCCGTAGAATGGGCCTTTAATAGGGATACGCCAGAACAAACGACGATCAGTCTGATGGTCGTTCACAAGGGAAAAATCCTAGTAGAACGCTATGCAGATGGATTTAATCAAAGCACCAAGACCAGAACTTGGTCCACTGCCAAAAGCATTGCCGTTACCCTCATCGGTACCTTAGTGGATGAAGGCAAGATGTCCTTAGATGAGCCGTTGAATGTAGAATGGCTACCTAAACAAGCCAATCCAGATACCGACCCTAGAAAGGCGATTACCCTTCGACATGTGCTAAATATGTCCAGCGGTTTATATACGGTAGATAGCCGTAGAATGGAATATGCAACGGGCTCAGGTTTGGCGTACTGGGCAGGAGCAAGTATCGTGAATGGCGCCAGAAATAGAGGCTTGATTCGACAACCAGGTACCTCTTGGGATTATGAAAACTATGATACGATCTTAGCAATTCTAGCAATGAAAAATACGCTAGGGGAGAGCTACTTCACTTTCCCAAGAAAAGCATTGCTAGATAAAATAGGTATGAGAAATACCTTTCTAAGTACCGATCGCTTTGGAGACTTTGTGTTAAGTAGTCAGGTATATACCAATGCTAGAGATTTGGCCAGATTTGGATTGCTCTATTTAAATGAAGGGAAATGGGAAGGCGAACAAATCATTTCTAAAGAATGGATTGATTTTGTAAGGACCCCTGCCCCTGCTACAAAAGAGCGAGGTAATATGTATGGCGGTCAATGGTGGTTAGTTCCTGATGATCGTACAGATGTTCCTAAAACGGCCTATGCAACAGCAGGTAATCGAGGACAATATGTGATTGTTGTACCGTCCAAAGACTTAGTGATTGTACGAAGAGGATTGGATTATGGACGACAAGGATTTAATCGTTGGGATTTGACTCGGGAAGTGTTGAAAGCTTTTGAGTAGAGGAAATATCAAATTACAAGCACCAAATATCAAATTACAAGCTAGGAGTGTTAAGAAAAGCTTTATACTGCGAACGGGGTAAAATTATGAAAGTGAACTAATTGTTTATTTGTGTAACTGTTTATTCGTTTACAAGCTATACTAAGATAAACAGTTCAACAAATAAACAATTAAACAGTATTGTAAAATCACTTTTTTATCC
>CALJIQ010000437.1 GCA_937973995.1 uncultured Saprospiraceae bacterium | reverse complement strand
TCGTTTCACTTGACGGTGAACGGACCGTTACCATACGAATTGTTTCTAGAATAAACGCTAATGATGCTCGAAAAATCATGAATGTATTGATTTGGATGAACTATTCAAAATTCAATCATTCAAAATTCAATCATTAGAAATAGGAGTGCAAATGTATAATTTTTTGAGACATGAAAAATAGCCAGCGTCAACTGGTTGACAAAAGAAAATCAAAATTGGGTAGGCACAAAAATTAATCCAGTAGTTATTCTGATAGTAAAAATAGCTGATTGTCAGGTAATTAAAATGTCTTTCTAAAGGTACTCTACGGGAAATAAATAAAGGAGGAAATGAGAAAATGTGGATACTCCTTTTAGAAGATAGCGGTATTAAATCAAGGAAGGGCACTTATTTACTTCTTTATTCATTTTCTAATTTACGCATTGGAGGGGAACTATCCCCGCTTAGAATACTTCCGATTTCGATTCATCTCCGCCACTGCTTTTTCAATACCATCAGGGGTAAGCGGGTACATGTCTATAATACGTCGTAGGACTGGAACCGTATCTGAAGAATACCAGTATCGCTCATTCATCGGATTCATCCAAGCGATGCGCTTGAACGTCTTTTTTAGTTTTTCCCAAGTTTCAATACTCGTTTTCCCCAATTCATATGGTGCCATATCTGCATCGCCAATGACAAAGATGGAATAGTTCTTATCTAGCGCCGTTATTTTTTCTATTGGAACAAATTGGGTTCTACGAATGTCCGAATAGACACCATTATAGATCGTATTATGATAGTAGTAGGTTTTCAAATCGTGGGCAAAGCGGGTTTTCATTTTTGAAAATAGCTTTCTCACCGAGCGCACATAGGGAGTCATAGACAGTCCCCCATTATCAATTATCAACACTACCTGTACCTTTTGGATGATCTTTTCTTTGATAATTGGTAAGAAAATTCCTCCTTGTTTTAAGCCTTCGTTAATGGTGTTGGGTATATCCAATAGTATCTCCGCAGATTCATCCTCTATGCCCTTTAAAACTGCCAATGCCGCATCTATGTTATCATCTTTTAACAGGGCTTTGGTATCCACTGGATAAAAACGACGGTCATTGACCACCGCTCTTGCCATTTTACCTCCACCGCCTCCACCCACTCGAATGCCTCCTGCTGCTGCCCCATTATTCCCATAAGGGGAGATGCCCCCCTGCCCGATCCAATGACTGCCACCAAAATGTTTTCCTTTTTGTTGCTTTGCCACTTGTTCCATCCGTCGCTTCAATTCCTCTACAGAGATATTTCGATAATCTGCCATCTTCTGCAACTGATCTGGCATGGCCCCTCCGTCCTCTGGATTTTCATCCACTTGATTAGGGTCATCTTTACTCAATATATCTTGCCCATCAATCACTTTTTGAATATCAAAACTGCTTAAATGTACTTCATCCAAAAACCGATCTACCAATTCCTTCATATCGGGTACTTCCTCTAATCTCTCTTCTTCTATCAATGCCTTTTTCCATTCTTGGAAGGTCTCTGACCGAACGATAGCCGATTCTAGGGTTTCTCCATCTTTTATATCTACTTCCAAAAAGTATTCATAGAATGCTTTTGTAAATGGTCCAAAATCTTTCGGGTCATTGGTAATCAAGCCCTTTAAGACGATATACACATCCCCCAAGGTATGCACCAACCCCTTCTCCATTGCTTTTCTTAATAGCAATAGGGCTCGCACATCTGCTTTTACTTTATGCTTTCGGAAGGTATGTGGTAGGGATGGAAACATAATCGCTGATTTCGCTGATTTAATATTATGATTTCGCTGATTAGATTATTAGGACTATTTGATTTTAGCAGATCTGACTCCTGACTCCTGACTCCTGACTCCTGACTCCTGACTCCTGACTCCTGACTCCTGACTCCTAATTTACTAATTTCGTCATACTACGTTTGACTACTTTCATATCTGCCTGTGTTTTTACCAATACTCCAACGCCTTCTAATTTTTCAATCTTGGTAATCGCCTCGTTTTTTTCTAAGGTATTGAGGTATTTCAACCAGTTCAATAATTCTCTAGTAGAAGGGGCTCTTTCCAATCCTAATTCTCGAAGTTGGTAAAATAATTTGATGCACTTTTGTACGATGTCTGCATTCGCCTTTGGATAATGCTTATTTACAATTTCTAGCATCATTTGTGGCTCCGGGAAGGTGATGTAGTGATAGATGCACCGACCTTTAAATGCCGTAGGCAATTCTTGTTCCCGATTACTGGTAATCACAATAGCAGGCATATCTTCCTCACTAATCGAAATCTCTTTACCAGACTCTGGTAGGATGAACTTTCTGTGACTCAAGGCATAGAGTAAATCATTAGGAAACTCTCTTGGTGCTTTATCAATTTCATCAATCAGTAATACAGAATGGGGGTTAGAATAGGCTTGTGCCCCTGGTCCCATCAACACATAATCATCCAACCGTTCCGTACTACGCCCTCCTGTACTCAATTTCTTCTCTAATTTCTTCTCCTCCCGTTGCGCATTCAACACCTCAATTTGAGAATCTCTTAAATATTTAACGTGATCGAATTTAGCGACAAATTGATCGACTGTACTTTTTGACCCTACTGGAAAGACAAATAATTTAGACTTCGTATCATTAGCGAATTGAATCGGTAATTCGGTCTTCCCCGTCCCAGGTTCTCCTTCTATTAATAAAGGCATGCCAAGCACCCTTGACATATGAAATGCCTGTGCTAGTTCATCATCACATAAATATTTGTCGGACCCGGTCCATGCTGTGGTAATTGCCATAAAACATTGTTCTATTGTCTCATTGTTCTATTGTCAGTAGTTAAGTAGTCTGACAAAAATAAGTTAACAACTTTGCTTTTCAGTTGATTGATTATTAATTACTGATTATTAGCTAATTAGGCGTGTTCAGTGTAAGTTCTCAATGTTGAATTTTGAATGATTGAATTTTGAATAACACTAGACGCAATAGGACGAAAACACTAAGATTTGATGAATTCACCCATTCAAAATTCAAAATTATTCATTCAAAATTGAGTACTTACTGTTCAGTAGCGTCTGGAAAATAATTAATAATCAATAATGTCACACTACTTAGACAGAATAAATAAAACAGTTGATTTACTCGTCGGATGGCTGCGCCGTCCGATGAGCCTTCCCATCCGACGGCGTTAGCCATCGGTCGGGAATAGATTATTGTTTCGTTCTTTCTGTCCGAGTACTTCTTATTGTCCACATCTAATTTATACAATGTGACAATAAATCAAAAGAACAATGGAACCATGAAAAAGATTAGCGAATTTTCGCAAAGGTAAGGAAAGTGGGAGCGGAAAGCGAATGAAAGTTGGATTTATGAGGTAAATTATGATTTGTTATGCTAGACAAGATAGCAGGCGTTTTTGAAATGCCAGCTATCTTATAAAGTAGAGTAGATTTATGATTTCAGATATATGTTATATAATTTCAAAACCCAAGCCGCAACGCCCTTACCCCGTCTCCATCCCTCCATCAATTGCCAAGCAATGTCCAGTGATATACGAGGCTTCATCACTTAATAAATAACAAATGGATTGTGCTATTTCTTCGGGTTTTCCCATGCGTTGCATTGGAACTCTGGCTTGCACAACGGCCTCCATTATTTCAGTTGCAGCATCTAAAATGGGTGTTTTTGTCACCCCAGGACAAACGGCATTTACCCGAATACCCAAAGTGGCGTATTCAGCTGCAGCTGATTTGGTTAAGCCAATCACCCCATGTTTGGCAACACTATACGGTCCGTTCATTCTAAATCCATTCAGACCAGCCAAAGAAGAGATATTGACGATACTGCCCCCCTTGTGGTGCAACATAGCACTGATTTCTTCTCGCATACAATAGAATACCCCTTTAAGGTTGATGTCCATCATTCGGTCCCAATCGTCATCGCTTACTTCATGGGTGGCGGCAATTGCCCCTCCTATCCCTGCGTTATTGACAGCAAAATGAATCGGTCCAAATTGGTCTATACCTTTGACAATTACTTCCTTAATCGCTACTTTATCCGTTACATCCAATGGATAAAAAACAGCCTGTCCTCCAGCTTGCTGAATCAAGGAAACCGTCTCTTTCCCCATTTCTTCTTGAATATCTGTGACGATCACGCTTGCGCCTTTTTGGGCAAGGGTCAGGGAAGTTGCTCTTCCTATCCCAGAAGCAGCACCTGTTACTAAGGCTACTTTATTTTTAAAAATCATAGAACAAATATATTAGTATTTATTCTATTTTTTTTCGTACAGGTTCACTCACTTGAAGGTTCCCCGAATCTTCATTCCGTTTTTATAAACGGAAATCATTCGCTCAAGCCTCGAAATAGGATAAAATTTAGCTGGCGATTGGCATTACTTCTTGATTATTAGTGGAAGTGTAAAAACTCGTAACTCATTTGTAACTATTTAGCTCCAATTTTATGGTTTTATTCAGCAATTCTTTTGTTGTATAAAAAGCTAATTTTATCACTTATAAATCCCCGAAGGGATTGAATACAAATAGCCCAATAAGCAATCTAGGGATCAGAGATAAAGTATTTTTCCCAACCCAGAATGGGTTGAATACACGATATTCAACTCTTTCAGAGTTGGGGATTGCTTCATACATGATGTCACCGTATTGCATACGGTGCTAATCATATTGAATCCCTTTGGGATTTGGAGATGTGGGGTATCAATAGCACTTCAAAGTGCCCCCGTTACAAACTCCCAAAGGCATTCTCGGTCAGCCTGGACAGCAAGCGAGGCAAAAAACTAATCAAAGTGAATATGTCAGATAAAGAAATCTTAAATGAAATCATTGTAGGTTATAGAAAGGTCATTGAGGATAGATACCAGTACAAGAAAATACAAAGCACCTATGACCTACCTAGCTATTTAGATAAAAAAAAGATTGATGCGTTTAGAGATTACTTTTTAGAATCTATCTATCCAGATTTGAAGAAAAGACAGGAATTAGAAGAAGCATTCCAAAGTTTAGACAATTATATCAAACACCCAGAGAAATTAATTCGCTTATTGCTGGATTCTTCTAGGTTGTTATTTAAATATGGTCGGCACTTACCTAAAATAATGAATGCGGGTATTAAAGCTTTGAAATCATTTAGAACCGCAACAAAATTTGAGCAGCAATTAGTACAAGCCGCCTTAGCTATTCCACTTCCACCCCCCTACTCGATTGCAAATATTAATACCTTAATAAAATCCTTATCTCCTGCTGCGATCGATCAATTTATTGAGAATAACAAGTCCTTGTTCGGCATCATGAAAGATCGGAAACTAGTCAAAAAGATAATAGAGATCGTCAACTATCTAATTGCAAAAATGCAGGACTCACCATCCGTTTATTCCTCGAAAGAAATAAAAGGCTTAGAGATTGGTCGAGATATAATTGTAAAGGGTTCTCAGTTATTTGAGCAATTATCTCAAAAAGAATTGGAAGAAGTACTAGCGTTTGCAATCCTATTAGAAACAGAGTCTTTAAAGCAAATTTTTGCAGAGGCTTAATTTTACCTCATTTCCCAAGGGTATGTCTAAATCAAAAAATCCCTTGTAACATTGAAGCTACAAGGGATTCCCGTTAAGTTTTTTTTCTTACTAAAAGAAATAAACTTATGCGTGTATAGGCGTTATGACCTATACTGCATGTATTAAGACCGCCCGTTGTTTAGGGATGAATTGTTTGATTTGCTATTTGTAAGAATTGTAACTTTCGACGTTGATAATTTCATGTATACCTCCTTTTTTTTAGTGAACAAATCTCCCATTGCGCTCTCGGGCATCGGGCTTGTGCAGCTTGCACCCTCTAAAGGTAATGGAATTCCATTTAAAATCAAATTCTTGGTCAGAATTAAACGGAATAAAAAATGACTAGGTGTTGTGGCGTTATGGTTTTGTGGCGTTATGGAGAAGCTTACTTTTCCGAAAGTGTTGTCAGATCTGAACCCAATCATCCTTATTGAAAACCCAGCCAAAACGCCACAATGCCACAACACCATAATACCTTCCCCTATCTAGTAACCGTTTTAAAAGTAACAATAGGATGTTTTTTAGGAGCAATCACCGCATTCATTACTTGAAAGGGAAGCGCTAATTCATCTAGTCGAGTAAGTGTTTTGATTTGTATCGTTTTGGTTTCATAGGGAGCAATAGATACAATATCGGAGTTTGCATGAAAGGTATAATCGCTCATATTGGCAAGGATAAACGCCACGCCTGTTTGATTTTTAATATCTATACTTACAATATTCGCTTTAGGTTGATATTCCGCTTTTATTATTTCTAAACTAGCTTCCACTAAGGGTGTGACATTTTCTTCCTTCCCAATGAGCATATCTTCAAAAAAGGCAATCGTTCTACCAGCAAATAGGGCTTCTTTGATGCTGTCTTCTGATTTTTCTGTTGCCAAAACAATCGTCACAGGCCGATGTCCACCTTCTTGAATACCATATTGCCAATCCACCAAACCATGTATATCGGAGGTACCCATGATGGTTAAATTATGGTCTAAAGCAATTTGCAAAGCTTCGTCTGAATAGGTTAAATCATTGACTACCTCGATGCCGTGTAGTAGATTTTCCTTGATTAGAAAACGGTGCATGTCATTCAGTCGAGCAATCCCATCTTCTCGCTGCGCTACCCAATTGGGATGATTCCAAAAGGTAAAGCCCCCTTGCCGCACGACCTCTCGAAACACCTCTACAGAATCTTGAATTTTCAACTTGTTCGCATCCTTTATGAAAATGGCATTATTATGACCAGGAGGCATATCTCTGGTAATCTCTGCGCCTTTTATTACCAACAACTTTTTATAGGGTAACGCTATTTTAGTCGCTATTTCAAAAGAGCGATTAAAATCAGGATGGGGAATATCCTTCTCATGGGGTTGGTATTCGATATGTTCGGTCAATGAAATAGCGTCAATGCTATCTTTCAAAGCTTCATGCACTCTAATATCTGGCCAAACACTTCCGTCCGAAAAAACGGTATGGATGTGAAAGTCGCAACTGATGCTTTTGTACTTTGCGGTACTTGGAAACTTAATA
>CALJIQ010000436.1 GCA_937973995.1 uncultured Saprospiraceae bacterium | reverse complement strand
GTAGTCTGACAAAAATAAGTTAACAACTTTGCTTTTCAGTTGATTGATTATTAATTACTGATTATTAGCTAATTAGGCGTGTTCAGTAGCGTCTGGAAAATAATTAATAATCAATAATTAATAATGTCACACTACTTATATAGTTGTCAACATCTATTCCAGTTAGCAGTCACTATTTACCATAACTACCAATTTTCCCAAAACTTCCAATTGATCTTCTTCTTCTCTTTCTTTTTATCCTTATTCTTCTTGAAAATAGGCTCTTTAAAGATGGGCTTTTTCACAAATACATAACGAAGAGAAATACCCGTCTGCGGATAAATGGTTTTATTGCCGCCGACCAAATTAATAGCAGGCTTAAAATCCCAAGAAAGGATGAGTTTAGCTATTTTAAATTCCAATCCAGCAATAGCTGTTACCCCAAATGGATTTTTAACGGTCGTTTCTCCAAGGGGTTCAGAGTTAATACCAAAGTGTAATCCTCCACCTGTATAAAAATTAAACCGCTTCGTAATCAGTGGATTATGTTTAGCAACCAAGGCACTAATAATGACCTCTTCTCGCTTCGTTGAAGACTGGAAAATGCCTTCCACTGTTATTTTATCTTTGATTCGATGTTTCCCTGTTATGCCCCAATCCGTTCCAAATCGCACGCCTCCAATGGTATTGTATCCTTGACCAATTAGAGGCAAAGAAAATAAGCTAATTGTGAGTAATAAAAATACCTTTTTCATGTAAAATAGAACGGATTATCTGGAAAGATTGTTGTATTCTATTGGGGCATTGTTCCATTGTTTTATTGACCTATTGTTCCATTGATGCTGGCGTATCGTATACCATGGAGCAATGAGACAATAGAAGAATGGACAGTAGTTAGACGAGATCAATAAAACATTCGGTTTACTCGTCGGATGGCTGCGCCGTCCGATGAGCCTCCCCATCCGACGGCGTAAATTGCTTTATTGACCTATTGCTTTATTGACCTATTGCTTTATTGACCTATTGCTCCATTGATGCTGGCGTATCGTATAGCATGGAGCAGTGAGGCAATAGAAGAATGGACAGTAGTTAGACGAGATCAATAAAACATTCGGTTTACTCGTCGGATGGCTGCGCCGTCCGATGAGCCTCCCCATCCGACGGCGTAAGCCATCGGACGGGATTTCGTCAATTCTGTATAAGGACTAACGAGAATTCAACGCAACAATCCCCCCACAGTCCTGTATAAAAATCTGTACTTTTGTACTCTTTTTGAATCTTGTATATTCAAAATTCCATCATTCAAAATTCAGAATTAACCTATGTCTAATCAGCTTGTTATACACAATAGTTTAAGTAGAGAAAAAGAAGTATTTAAACCATTGCATGAAGGAAACATCGGGATGTATGTATGTGGTCCTACGGTTTATAGTGATGTGCATTTAGGGAACTGTCGAACTTTTGTGAGTTTTGATATTATCTATCGCTATTTAACACACTTGGGATATAAGGTACGATACGTGCGCAATATTACGGATGTTGGACACTTAGAAGGGGATGCAGATAGCAATGCAGAAGATAAGATAGCTAAAAAAGCTAGGCTGGAACAGCTAGAACCAATGGAAATCGTTCAGCGATATATGAATGGTTTTCATGATATGATGAAGATTTTCAATACCCTTCCACCTAGCATCGAACCTCGTGCGACCGGACATATTGTGGAGCAAATTGAAATGGTGCAGCAGATTTTGGATAATGGTTTGGCGTATATTAAGAATGGGTCGGTTTATTTTGATACCATCAAATTTGCAGAGCAATCTGAAAAATATGGGGAGTTATCCGGACGAAAATTAGAGGATTTGCTCGTAGAGACAAGAGATTTAAAAAATCAAAGTGAGAAAAATCACCCTTCTGATTTTGCGATATGGATAAAGGCGTCCCCTGAGCATTTGATGCGATGGAATTCGCCGTGGTCCGTTGGTTTTCCTGGTTGGCACTTAGAGTGTTCTGCTATGAGTACCAAGTATTTGGGAACAAACTTCGATATTCATGGAGGGGGGTCTGATTTGAAATTTCCCCACCACGAAAACGAGATCGCTCAAAATTATGGTTCCTGCAATTGCGCTCCTGCCAACTACTGGCTGCATACCAATATGCTGTTAATGAACGGCAGAAAAATGTCTAAAAGTGATGGGAATACCATTACGCCACAGCAATTATTTACAGGCGATAGTGAGCATATTTCTAAGGCGTATAGCCCCATGATGCTTCGCTTTTTTATGTTGCAATCCCATTACCGCAGTACACTTGACTTGACGGACGATGCTTTACTTGCGGCTGAAAAAGGCTATAAGCGATTAATGGAAGCCAATAACATTCTTCATGCCATGAGTCATCCTGGTGGTGGGAGTGCTGGTGCATTGGATAAAGAAATTCATACCCTCATGTCGGGTGCGTTCGAGGAAATGAATGATGATTTTAACACCCCCAAAGCACTTGCCAAATTATTTGAATTAGTTACCAAAGTAAACGGCTTAAAGGCTGGGCACTTACCATTTAATGAAATAACAGAAGATACCCTTGCTCAACTAAAAACGCTGTTCCACACCCTTATTTTCAATATTTTTGGCTTGAAAGACGATTTACAAGTAGCCAACGCCGCAGGCAATGGCAAACTAGATGGTCTCATGCAATTAATAATAGAGTTACGAGCTACTGCTCGTGCCAATAAAGATTGGACCACTTCTGATAAAATCAGAGATACCTTGAAAGAGTTAGACATTCAATTAAAAGACGAGAAGAACAAGACAATCTGGATATGAATTTAGAATATCATTTATTTTATTTAGATCAAACCTGCCTCTTTTAAAGTTTCTTTCACAAAAGAGGCAGGTTTATTGGTTTCTTTAGCAATAGCTGAAATCGTTTTATTTTCATTATGAAGCCGTAAAATTTGAAGAATCAATTTCATTCCAGTTGTTTCTCCTTCCTTAAAAGCTGTATTAACAACATTAGTCAAGTCCAATAAATGCTTTAAACTTTCCCGATAAGCGGTTCTCTCGTTTTTATCAAATTTAGCAACTTCTGAGATATTGAGTAATTTTATAAACACTGTCTCTGTTAACTCATTGGGAATGTCCTCTAGATTAGGTAAGTTTTTAAATATCCAAAGCCATTTATCGTAGTGACTTTCACAATCCGAAAGTGTTTTGTTGAATTTAGGTAGTTCAAGGTAAATGAAATGTAATTTATCATAGAAAACTTGGCAGTCTTGATCCTTTAGTTGGACATGGTGATGAAATTTTTCTTTGTCGGTTTCTTCATCTTTAAATGCAAAATTTAGAATACCAATTGTAAAAATAGGTTCTAACTCATAGTTCCATTCTATCTCTCCAAATTTACCTTTTCTTGCCATTTCTTGGATGGGAAAAGAAGCATAATATAGACTTCTATCCTTGAAGTAATCTTGTCTTGCCTTTTGTAACTCAACAATAAAATGTTCTCCTTTTTGCGAAATGCAATATAAGTCGAATATGGCTTTTCGATTTTCTAAACTTTGTCCTAGATGTTCATTTTTAGAAAAATGTAAGTCTTTGATAGAGTAATTCTTGGGTAGGACTTGATTCAAGAAATCTATTAATATATCTTTATTAGCGTCCTCGCCAAACACTCGTTTGAATCCAAAATCTGTGAATAAATTAATATATTTACCAGCTAATTGCATACAATAGTTTTAGTAAAGTTACAATGGATTTTTCTTGTTTTCAATTTTATCTGTTGTATCATTATTTTAAGATAGAACACCCTATCGCACATTCTAAACAACGTTGACTAGCACAATATATATTTTTAAGTTGCAAAAGTGCCTGCGTCTCATAAGCCGAATCAGGCTTCATGCCCAAAGTCTCCCACTGACGAATAATCGAATTTTTCTCCGCAGGAATACTTTCCAATAACTGTAATGCCAAGTCTTTAAATTCCTCAATTCCTCTTTCCGAACCATACAAAAATAAAAAGGGAGCAATGGTATTAATGACCAGTAAGTGAATGGTATTCTTCCCAAGCGACTTTTTTCTGTCAGGCGTTTCCTTATCAAAAACATAATGAGTGAGCCAATAATCGGAGAGTTGGACCTCGAATAATTGCTCAATATCTTTCAGGGTTTTTACTTCTAATATTTTACTAAATAGATGTAAGGATTGATAGGTGAGTGTAGCAAACTGTGCCAAACGAATCGTTGGAAAATTAGCTGGGCGCATGCGCATAAAACGCCAACTTTCTTTTTTGATAGGGGAGAGGTTATATTTTCCTTTTAGAAATAAATATTCTTTTTTAAGTGCTGTTGGATAGGCCTCTTCAAAATCATCATCTAGTAAACCCGACTGTCCAAATAGCAAAGCTTCGATCTGGAATAAATTGGTTTTGTGTTTGGCGAATAAGTTATGGGGCGTATTGATGGCGACTAATTCAAAGGGTTCGGCATTTACTTTTAACCCAAAATTACGAGCCAATATTTGATAAAAAGTATCCTCCCAATTATTGGTGTTACGTTCTAATTGCTCGCCAATATAAATCGTCTTTTGTTCTAGTCGTTCTACCAATAAACGATCCAACCATAGGTTTTTAGTTAATTCATTAACCACATGAAAATGATGTTGGCAAGGTATCCAATGTGCATTGTGTTGTAGCTTTTGGTAAGTCTTGGATAACTTAGGAGGGATTCGTTTTTTTAATTCCAAACAAGGGATTCGTTCCCCACTATTTCTGAGAATGGCTTGGTCTTCTTCCAAGACCACATGCAAAATGACATTGTCATAGGTCTTATCTTTTTGGTGCTGATGCTTCAACCATTCGGAAGCCTGCAAATGCATTTCCACATTGCCTGCCCATTGCGTATCGCCAATCTGAATACGGGCTTCTAAAAAGTCAGGACCCGCATGGGTATTATATCTGCCAAATTCTAGAATTTGAATCGGTTCGCCTTGGGTGGTGTGGAGGTCATTTAGGCGTAGGCGTTTCATCCGCCATAGGTAGTGTAGGAAGTCTTCTCGCATGTTAGTATGATTAGATTTACGTGTTGTCTAACAAATGTAGTGAATATTGTTAGAAAGTAAAAATTCACTCATAGTTTGTTGAACTACACGGCTAAGAATGTCTTGTTTTGAGATAGAATCTGTCCATTACTTTTAAATTTAAGTAAGTGAATATTTACTGTTTTAGAAGTAAAATGTATCTGTTTTTATAAAGTTATGCTTATATTTATTTTAAATTACTGGTTTAACAGTAATTAGATGTGTTAATTAAAAAGTAATTAGCCTTAAAGAACTGATTTTGTTTATAGTTACTACTCGCAATAGGGTTTTTAGGAGGTATAGATTTAAAAATTAGCTTTGAAAAAGCTAATTTTTAAATCTATACCTCCTAAATCCTTATATGCCGAGCTTGCGACAGCAAGCGAGGTAATTAAAATTTACTTCTATAGCAGTAAAAATGAATGTAAAAGAATTAGGAAACATCATTCGATACCATCGAAAAATGAGTGGCTTATCGAGAGTAGCCTGCGCCCAATTGGCGGGCATAGGGAAGACCGCTATTTATGACATAGAACATGGTAAAGAAACTATTCAATTGAGAACCTTATTAAAATTAATGAAGCTCTTAAATATAAAATTAGAGCTACAAAGTCCTTTGATGAAAAACTACTACGATGAGAAAAGCTAGTGTTTATATGTTGGGAAAATTAGCTGGATTCTTGACGGAATCTGCTGATAAAAAGACCTATCAATTTGAATATGTAGAAGCGTATAATGGATTACCTATTTCTCTCACCATGCCAGTCGAGAATCGAACTTTTTCCTTCGACCAATTTCCGCCTTTTTTCGATGGCGTATTACCAGAAGGAATCATGTTAGAGGGATTGCTACGAAAATTAAAAATTGATAAGCAAGATCATTTCTCCCAATTGATAGCGGTTGGAGGGGATTTAGTAGGAGCGGTTACTGTAAAATCTATTGCTGATGAATAGATGCCCAATTACTTACCAATTGTGCGGGGCAACTAAGTATGCTGAAATTGGACTTCGATCACTTAGCCGTTCTTTAAAAGAGTTAAAAGACTTACCCTTTACTGCTCAAGAGCAACGTAGAGAAGCGGCTATCCGAATGCACCGCATGTCTATCCAAGGTGTGCAGCCAAAGTTAAGTGCTGTCTTGGATACTAGAAATAGCACTTTCAAAATAGTAGAGGAAAAAGGGAAGTATATCATCAAGCCACAAAGCGATGTATTTGAGCAACTGCCAGAAAACGAAGATGTTACAATGCGTATGGCAAAAGTAGTTGGGATAGAAGTGCCTCTTCATGGTATGTTGTATAGCAAAGATGGTAGTTTGAGTTATTTCATTAAACGCTTTGATAGAATAGGTAGAAATAGAAAACTACCCGTAGAGGACTTTGCTCAATTATCTGGAAAGAACCGAGATGCGAAATATGACTTTTCAATAGAGAAAATGATTGGGCTTATTGATAAGTTCTGTACGTTTCCTGTTCTTGAAAAAAGGAAGTTTTTTCGCCGCCTGCTCTTTTCTTTTTTAGTAGGAAATGAAGATATGCATATCAAGAATTTCTCCCTGATTACTCGCAATAATAAAGTGGAATTTTCTCCTGCCTATGATTTGCTCAATAGTACTCTAGCCATGAATGGGGCGGTAGAAGAATCCGCATTACCTTTAGCAGGAAAACGCAATAATTTTAAACGAGCAGACTTAATAGATTATTTAGGCGGGGAAAGATTAGAGTTGAATAAATTAGATATGGCGAAAATTGAAAAAGCCTTTTCAAATAGCCTGTCTGAATGGCATAACCTCTTGAAGAATAGCTTTTTAACAGCTTCAAATAAAGCCGCTTATATAGCTCTTGTGGAAGAGCGAACCCAACGGTTGGGATTAGATACTTCTTTTCATCTTGAATAGTTCAAAAAACGCAGGAAACTTTTGAACTATTCATAGTTTCCAAAGTTTTATGATAGTAACTTTGTGGTAAAGCGAATTGCTAACCCGTACCCTACTATGAGAAGGGTTTAAAAACCCCCAACACAACTACAACCGACTGCATGAAAGAACAACAAAGAAAATTCGGACTAACCTCTCTAGCGGTAGATAATGCAACTAGTATCTTCCTACTCACCATCATGATTCTCTTTTTTGGCTATTCCGCCTATCGGAGTATGCCCAAAGAGCAATATCCCGAAGTAAATTTTCCTAGAGTCTTAGTGACTACTTCTTATTTTGGTAATTCGGCAGCGGATATAGAGAATCTGATTACTAGACCCTTGGAAAAAGAATTAATGGGGATGAAAGGATTAGACGTGGTGACTTCTAGTTCCATGCAGGATTTTTCTATTGTGCTAGTTGAGTTTGATTTTTCCGTAACAGATGCAGATGATCGAGTGAAAGATGCCGTAGATAAAGCTCGATCTGAACTGCCCAATGACCTGACAATAGAACCACAAATAGAGAAATTTGATGTGTCAGAAAAACCCGTGATGACGGTTAATATTTCAGGAGATTTTGGGGCGGATGAATTGCGGGCGTATGCAGAATATGTGCAGGAAAAGTTGGAATCTATCAAGGAAGTGAGACGAGTAGAGTTATTAGGCGCGCAAGATCGTGAGGTAAAGATCAACGTGAACCTTCCGAAAATGGAATCTTTACAAGTCTCCTTTGGAGATATAGAAAATGCAATTCGATCCGAAAACGTAACCATGTCGGGAGGGGAATTATTGCAAAACGGTTTTAGGCGTTCCATACGAGTAGTAGGGGAGTTTGAAACGGTGAAAGACATCGAGAATATTATTGTAAAAAGTGAAAATCAAAATGCGATTTATTTAAAGGATATTGCTAAAGTAATTTATGGATTTAAAGACAGAACGAGTATCGCTCGATCAAATGGAAAACCTGTTATTTCTTTAGAGGTCGTTAAGCGATCAGGGGAAAATATTTTAGCGGCAGCTGATAAAATTAATGCCGTTGTCAAAGAACAGAATGAGACTTTAGCAGAAGGCTTGACTATTTTTACGTTTAATGATGCCTCTGCCTATACTCGTTCAGAAGTATCGAATTTGGAAAATAGTATTATTTCTGGGATCATATTAGTCGTGTTGATTTTACTCTTTTTTCTTGGATTGCGGAATGCCTTGTTTGTGGGTTTGGCAATACCCGTTTCTATGTTGACGGGCATATTGTGGCTGAGTATTACAGGTATGTCCATTAATATGATGGTGCTATTTGCTTTGATTTTGGCATTGGGTTTATTAGTAGATAATGCCATTGTGGTAGTGGAAAATATCTATCGCTATCGGCAAGAAGGCTATTCCGGACGAGACGCAGCTAAGTATGGCACAGGGGAAGTAGCATTGCCGATTATTGCTTCGACCGCTACTACTTTGATGGCATTTATTCCGCTCATCTTTTGGCCGGGTATCATGGGGGAGTTTATGAAATATCTACCCCTTACGCTAATCATTGTATTGTCGTCGTCTCTATTTGTGGCATTGGTTATCAACCCCGTTTTTACTTCCCGATTTTTAAAAGTTGATGAACGAGCAGAAGATGCCAGTGAACGAAAACGAAAAGTACGGAACGTACTGATCGGTGCATTGGTGCTATTGTTGATAGGAGTCGTAGGGCATATCACTGGTACAATGTGGCTACGCAATCTAATGGGCTTTGCGGTTTTAGTGACCTTAGTTAATTACTTTATTCTTCGTCCTGCCTCCTTTGCTTTTCAGCGGAGTGGTATTCCTTTTTTGGAACGA
>CALJIQ010000435.1 GCA_937973995.1 uncultured Saprospiraceae bacterium | reverse complement strand
AAAAATACTCGCCAGAGGCGAGATAATTCAGGTTGCGGACTACAAGTCCTCACCAGCATTTTGAGAACTGATCAGCCCTGCCCAAATCCCCCCTGTGCGAGGCGCCGCAGGCGCCGAGCAAAAAATAAAGAAACTTAGTTTACAGTGTACTTAATACTGAATAATTATATAAAAAAAGGTAAGCCTACTTCTTATAGTTAGCTTACCTCTAAAGAACATCTTTGCTAAGTATGGATTTTTTATAATTTTCTTTACAACCTATGACTCAAATAATCTTCTTATTTCTTTTCTCGTCATTGGAGCAACCTTGTCGTCTCCTCGTTTGTTGTAATATAAAACCATCGAAGGTATATTTTCAAAACGAAATCCTCTTTTACCCAATCGCTGATGTAGATCAGTGGCATCGGGCAAATACTTTTTTACTAAGCGTTTGTAGTTGCCAGCATTGACTTGCTCTACTTCTCTCCCCACACCAATGTAATATACGTCAACATTCCGAATAGTAACTGGGACAAATCCTTGACCGCTTATTCTTTCATATTCTATCACTTCTGTGGACTCATAAAATAGATTGATTGGTCCCTCTACTGCTGGATACATTACCGCTATTTTTTTACTGCTACCCTCTTTTTTCAGAACGACCACTGGCTCGTTGTTAGCCGACAAGGAATCATTGGACAATAGACTGCAAAGTAGTATGATTATGATGCTTATTTTTTTCATGTCTTCAGGATTTTAAGATGAGTAATCATTTTTCAATTACTACAAAAATAAACCTGCTTATCCGTTCCTCGCTCGTAGCCTTTATCCGCACTTTTTTCAAAATCCATACAAGCAGGAAGTACATTATAATTTAGTAAATGGGCTAATCCTCTATTGAAATAGGCCTCTGCTAAGTCACTATCTTTTGCAATTGCTTTGGTAAAGTCACTAACGGCTTTGTTATAAAAGCCCGATAGCAGATGAATATTACCTCTTACTTTATAAGGGAGCGCATTATCCGGCTCAAGCTGAATCAAGTAGTCTAAATCATTAATAGCAGCCGTGAATTTACCCATTTTCTTCAATGTCATGGCTCTATTAAAAAGGGTTGGTTGGTGATAGATTCCTTCTAGCATGATGACGGAGGAATAATCAGCAAGTGCGGCCTCTAAGTCTCCTATTTCTTTATGCAATAGGGATCGATCAAAGTAAGCAGTACTTAGCGTAGGGGAGAGCCGTATAGCTCGATTAATAGATTCCAATGCTGCTTCAGGTAATTGATTTTTTCGCTGTGTTAGACTTAAATTGCACCATGCCAAAGCATTATTTGGATCTAATTGGATCGCTTTTCTAAAATAGGTAGCTGCCTGATTAATATCCTCTTTGCCCAAGGCAACGATCCCTTTCAAATCATATACGGTTGTTTCATTTGCTCTAATTAAGGATAATAAGGATAACTCCTTTTGGGCGGTTTTCCAATCCTTTTGAACAATGGCATCCAGGGTAGATGCAAAATGATTTGCTGCTGCTTCCAATTCTGGTAAGTCGTCCGTCACTTCCTCTGCCGTAATGGCCTTTTCCCAATCAAATAAAATAGATTCATAGCTACTCATTCGATCTGTCCAATCTAATTCTACATACCAATCTTCAGGATAAAAAGCTAATAAGTCTAGCTGCGCTTTAGGTCCATTAATACCAAATAAATCTGTTGCTACTGGATTCATTCTGGATACTAGGAGAATATCCTGCTTCGCTTCAGTTTCCATCCCCAAGCGATAACGAAGGGTAGCTCTATGTAGATATACTTCTGGATTTTGAGGCGAAGCCTCCACAGCTAAGTCTAATTGATTCAAGGCTTCTAGATAATTGCCCTGCCGAAATAAATTATCTGCTTTTACCAGGAAACGCTGAATGCGCTCTCTATATATTTCCCCTTCGGGATTGTGAACAATAGTAGGGATGCCATTCCGAAGTAACTGCGCACTACTAGGTAGTTGTAATCCTAGAATTATCAATAATAAACTGATAATGATCTTCACTTTTTTCATAATCTTTACTTTTTAAAGAGGTTATAGACTATCTATAATTCCATTTAAATTTACTACTATGGATTATCGTTCCCAATAAAGAGGTGCTTTGCTGAGGCAAAGTAAATTTAAATCTTATCTACTCCAATATTTGGGTAGTAAGGGGCAGCTAAGAAATAGCTTCTAGCTGCCCTATTTAATTTCTTATTTATCAAAAAAAGAAGTTCGTTGCGTTACATTTCTGGTATTGACCCTTCCTGATCCTTCACTCTCCATTATCATAGGCATATCTCCATCTGAAATAATAATCTTTGTATTGGGAGATTTAGCTAATTCCATGAAGGCTTCAATAGATTTGAATTGGAGAATGTTTTGATCTAGTCCTTCAGAAATAATTTTCTGTGCATCTCGTACACCCTCCGCTTCAATTATTTTTCGTTCCGCTTCTCTCCTTTCTTCTTGTAGCACAAATTCCATTCTTTGAGCTTGCTGCTCTGCTTCTAGTTTTTCCTCAATAGCATTCGCCAAACTAGCGGGTAGTTGAATACTTTTTAATAAAACTGCTTCAATTTCTATTCCTTTCCCATCTAATAGCTTCATCATCTGATCCCTTATACTGGCTTCAATGGTCGTTCTTTCTCCAGTGTGCATATCCTTTGCAAAGAAACGTGAGGATACATCCGCTACTGCAGATCGAAAAACTGGTAATATCACATTTTCTTCGAAGCTAGGCCCTATATCTCTTAATAATTTCGGAGTCTGACTTGGAATTACATTATACAAAATAGAAACATCTGACCGAATATTTAATCCTTCTTTGGAAGGGATGGCTAGGCTCACTTCCATATTATTTGTCTGAGTAGAAATCTTGACAATTCTTGAGGTTAATGGATTAAATACTCGTAAGCCTTCTTGGTAAGGTTTATTATTATATTTCCCTAGCTTTCTCTTCACACCAACTTCCCCTTCTCTAACGACCGTACATTGGACGAAGCATCCAATTAAAATTAACAAACCTAACATTTTTACAAAACGGAAATTTTTCATAGTAAATGATTTAAGGTTAATAATTGAATATAGTAATTGTGCTACTATCATTGTCATCATTATAACAAATGACCATGCGACACTAAGGGACATTGAAAAAATAAATGTTCCAATTGACTTTTTGTTAGTTTTCAAAAATGAACGTATGTCAAGGAGTTTATTTTTGAAAGCTAACGAAAAGTCTCAAAAAATTGGAACATTTATTTTTATCCCACTACTAAGATTGTGAATACAGAATAAATCTTTTT
>CALJIQ010000434.1 GCA_937973995.1 uncultured Saprospiraceae bacterium | reverse complement strand
CCGGGTTTGATGGTCAACATAATTTCATCATCTGCTAAGACCGCAGATACGGGAAGAAAACCACCTGAAAGTGCTTTCCCTAAGATGATAATATCGGGTCTCAATTTCGTATCGCCACCATCCAAATACGTTTCTAATAATTGTCCTGTTCTCCCCAAACCAGATTGGATTTCGTCCGCTACAAAAAGTACCTTATGTTCTTTACAAAGTCTCGCAACGGAAGGTAAATAATCCGCATCAGGAACAACCACACCAGCCTCTCCCTGAATAGGTTCCACGAAGAAGGCAGCAATATTTGGATTACTTACTAGTTTTTCTTCTACCGCAGCAATATCATTATACGGTACCGATTCAATGCCTTTCATATATGGTCCAAATCCTTTTCTACTAGAAGGATCGTTGGAGGCAGAAATAACAGATAGGGTACGTCCATGAAAATTGTCTTTTGCAAAAACGATCACTGCTTCATTATCTGGAACACCTTTTACTTCATACGCCCATTTGCGGCACAGCTTCATTGCGGTCTCCACACCTTCTACACCGGAGTTCATTGGCAACGCTTTATCATATCCAAATATATGGTGCAATAATTCTTCGTACTCGCCCAATACATTATTGTGGAAAGCTCTAGAAGTCAAGGTTAGTTTTGCAGCTTGTTCTTGCAATACCTTTAGAATTCTTGGATGGCAATGCCCTTGGTTAACGGAGGAATAAGCAGACAAATAATCATAATATCTTTTGCCTTCCACATCCCAAACGAAAACGCCTTCCCCTCTTTCTAGCACTACGGGTAATGGATGATAATTATGTGCACCATAATGGTGTTCTTTTGCGATGATGCTTTGTGTTTTTGATAAGGTTGGTGTTACCATGACAATAATTTATACCTCAATATCAAAACTAGCGTAAATGAAATTGAGGTTAGTGTTGAAGTTCAGTACACTGTACACTGCGAACGGGGTAAAATTATGAAAGTGAACTAATTGTTTATTTGTGTAACTGTTTATTCGTTTACAAGCTATGCTTAGATAAACAGTTCAACAAATAAACAATTAAACAGTATTGTAAAATCACTTTTTTATCCCGTTCCAAGTATAAATAAGGTTTATCCATGTTTTGCTCGGCGGCTACGCAGCAGCGAAGGGCAGCGGAAACATAAACAAGTTTAATTTACAGCGTATTCAGTTTGGTTAGAAACTGTTTTCAAACAAATATAAGTGGACTCTGCTATTAATTCCAATTTTCACTCTATATCTTCATTATTTGAGTCATTTTAATTTTTTTCAAAAAAAATTGAATATTTTTAACTCAAATTTTTCAATATGATTTATGAATTAGATGACTTCGACAGGGGCATTATTAATAAGCTAGAGGAGGACGGTAGAATGCCTTTTTCTCAAATAGCAGAAGAATTAGGCATCTCCAATACCATGGTGCATAAGCGAATAGCCAAGCTAAGACGCAAAAAAATTATCACTAAAATCAATCCAACTTATGATGAAAAAAAATTGGGTTATGGGTTTGGTGCCTTTACAGGAATTGTCTTAGACAAAGAACACAAAACGCAAAAAGTAATAGAGGCTTTAAAGAAAATTCCAGAAGTTACAGAGTGTCATTTTATCGCCGGGCGATATACCCTTTATGTAAGAATTTTTGCTAAAGACCAAGAAGACTTGCGACGCATTCTTTATGATGTGATTGATAATATAGACGGTGTAGCCAAAACAGAGTCCATGATTGATTTGGGTTGTGCTTTTAAAAGGAATATTGCTTTTTAATGTTCGATGTCGTCAGGAGACGACTAGGACATTGATTTTCAGTCTGGAGACTGAAAATATCGAAGGGCGATGGTTCAAGTTTCCAAACTTGAACCCTATATCCTTCCCGTCTCCCGACGGGATTTTTCTTAAAGTGACAAAGTACTATTATATAAGCCTTAGAGTATTATTTTCTTACCAATTTCTCCACTCAACGCCCTCCCCTTTTCCTTAACAATTTTTAACATGCAAGGCATTAACAATTGTTTTAGTCTAATTATCAGCAATTAATAAATATAAAATTAACAAAAGTTAAAAACAATAACAGATAGCTATATAACTTTTGCCTACCTGTCAGCGTCTTAAGGATGAATTGACTGCCAAGCGAATTTTCGCAGCAATTCAAAAGATTTCAACTTCATCGGATTTTGAATTTCACTCAGCCTTAAAAAGCTGATTTAAGGTTAAAGGACTATTTGAGGTCTTTAGTTTTTAGTCATTGGTCTTTAGTATCCACAAAAGACGAATGTGCTAAATCCTAAAGACCACTTTTTGAAAAACAAGCTGTCTTTGGATAGATCAAAGACGATAAAAATATAACGGGTGTTCTCATAGTGTGTGTGAGCTGCTCCGCATTCTTTCTAAGGATCGGAGCAGTTTACCACTTTTTTAGAAAACATCTTGTCTTTATGTGAGCGTCCAAGGACCAAACACAAAAGACGATAAGATTTAACGGGTGTTCTCATAGTGTGTGGGCTGCTCCGTATGCTTTTAAAGCGTCGGAGCAGTTTCTTTTTATTACCTTCCTTTCTTATTCTCACCAATCTTTTTTTTAGGGGTACTCTCCATTTTAAGCATCTTTTTATAAGAATAGATTCACGGCAATAAAAAGGTTGTTCACCTGAAAATATTATTAAAAGGAATAGCACCCAGCTACCATTGATACCTATTTTGAGTTATAAAATTGAATTTTAGGAAGGTCCAGACAAGTATATTCCAACAAAAAATCGTAAATTTCTGTTTAGTAATAGTTAAGTATACTACGGATTATCTACGGTACACTTTTCCCAAAACCCGTCACTTCGCTACGCTACGTGACGGAATAGGGTCTTTGGGGGCAGAAATCTTCCAGTTTG
>CALJIQ010000433.1 GCA_937973995.1 uncultured Saprospiraceae bacterium | reverse complement strand
ATATAAGCCAAGTCCTTATCAAATTTTTGCTGTTGAGTTGTAGGGTTAAATATTCTAAAATAAGGAGCAGCATCAGTGCCACAGCCCGCCGCCCACTGCCAACCCCCATTATTGCTGGCCAAATCGAAATCTAATAAGTGTTTAGCAAAATACGCTTCTCCTAATCGATAATCTATTAATAAATGCTTGGTCAAAAAACTAGAGGTAATCATCCGCACTCGATTATGCATATACCCAGTGGCGTTTAATTCGCGCATGCCTGCATCTACAATCGGATAGCCAGTTTTTCCTTCACACCATTTCTCAAATTCCTCTATAGCACTTCGCCAGGGGATATTTTCATATTTCTTCCGAAAGGGGCCCTCTACTACATGCGGGAAATGGCTCAGAATCATAGAATAAAAATCTCGCCATATCAATTCATTCAAATAAGTATCATTCAAAGCTTGGGCACGTAAAGCCTTCTCTCTAATGCTGATGGTACCAAATCGAAAATGAATACCTAACCGAGAAGTGCCTATGATACCAGGAAAATTTCTAGTTGTATCATAATTCTTTATAATTCCTCTAGCTACGTCTTTACTAGGGATAGTAAGGTTACTTTTAGAGAAACCCATGGACGCTAAAGAAGGGAGCGTCGCCTTTTTTATTTTTAAATAAAAAGAATCATATTTTTCTGTTGGATACGCTTTTAAATAATAAGATAGGTCTTTCCCTTGCTCGTCTGTTGATCGTTTTGTTAGTAACTTAGCTTTCCATTTTCTTTTATATGGAGAAAACACGGTATAAGGTAATCCATCATCTTTTACTACTTCCTGCTTTTCAAAAATAACATGGTCTTTATAGGTCTGGAACGCAATACCATGTTTTTGCAATAGATTGTTAACTTGTTCATCTCTTTTAATAGCATAGGGTTCATAATCGTGATTGGTATAGACGGACTGAATATCATATCCCTCTATCAATTCTTCCCATATCTGTATAGGTGTACCATATTTTACGAGCAAAGTACTCCCCAACTGAGCAAGTGCCTGTTGTAATTCATTCAAGGTATTATGAATAAAAGTAACCCTAGCATCAGCAGGGTTATCCAATTTATCCAAGATATTTTTATCAAAAATGAAAATGGGTAAAACAGGTAAGCCCGCTTTTAGCGCATGGTATAGTCCTGCATTATCGTGCAGGCGGAGGTCTCTTCTAAACCAGAATAGATTTATTTTAGGCATGGTAGTATTCGGAATTGACTAGGTATTGTGGTTTTATGGCGTTCTGGCAGTGTAGTTGAGTTTTCCATATGGAAGATAGGGTTGAAATTCAATAAAATTTTCGTGAAAAAAATCTTCCCCACAATGTCATAAAATCAAAATACCATAACATCTAGCTAATTACAACCTAACTATAAAAAGATTTATTTGTTCAATTCACCTAGTATCCCCAACTTTGTAAACTTATGAGTAGAAGTATAGCACAATTCTTATCGCACTTATTCCACCCCTTGTTAGCAGTCACCTATATGTTGGTCTTATTACTGCTCATTAACCCTTATGCCTTTGGAGTGAATCAACTTGGTGAGCAGAAGAGTATGGTTTATTTATTTGGGGTATTTGCTACTACTTGTTTAATTCCTCTTTTTGCTATCTTGATGATGCGTAGCTTAGGCATGATCGGTGGTAATATTGAAAATGAGCGAATGGATAGAATTGGTCCCTTCCTAATAGCTGGTGTTTTCTATCTGTATCAATCCTATCTTTATTATCAAACACCAGATATTCCTATTATTTTCAAGTCGGCCTTACTTGGGGCAACGATTGCTTTATTTGTCGCCTTTTTCATCAATCTATTTTCTAAAATCAGTTTACATACGGTAGGCATGGGCGCATTAGTGGGTCTCGTTTTAGTTGCTATCTTACTCTTCAATTATAGCAGCATTCGGGTAGGCAATTGGTTATTTAGTCTATACTTGCTTTTATTTTTAGTGGTGCTACTAGCTGGTGTGGTGGGCAGTGCTCGAGTTATTCTAGAAGATCATTTACCTAATGATCTCTATGGTGGGTACTTGGTGGGATTTGCTACTCAATTGATTGCTTTACAATTGCTCACTTGAATTCAGAATCGCAGATTACTCAGATTTTTTAATTGATTTCTCAGATTAGATTATTGGATATTATTGATTAGAACAGATTACACATATCTTAGGAGACTCCGAGAAGATTAAAATGATATATCTGCAATAATCAGAAAAATCTTATAATATCTCATCTGCGAAATCCATTCTTAGTCTGCGAAATCTGCGATTCAATCATCCTCCACCACCAAAAATTGCTTCTGCAAAGGGTCTAACTGTTCCAACAAAACATCAAAAAAAGTACGTCCGTACTTTAAATAAAGGGATAGGAAATTATCAGTCCGTTCTTGCAAGCCATTATTAGGAAAGAGTTTTTCTTTCAGACCAGTAATTTGCAAAAGCGACGTTTCATGCTTTTGCTTTTCCGCTCGCAATAATCGTCCTTCTAATTGCCCTAAGGATTTTAATTGTTTTGCCTTTTCGGCTAGAATGGTTTTCGCAAGTGTTGGATCTATAGCTTTCGCTTTTTCAGCGAAAGAATCATACGCCGCACCTACGGACTCTTTTTCTGTATTTATATCTAGACTAACGGTCGATTGATTATTGATGAATAAGCGAGTTAGCGCATCTTCTTTTTGAAAAATCTGGGGAATGGACAAGTTTAATTTGTTTACTTTTTTGGTCGTTCCTTTATCCAACCAAAGCACTGAATTTCGACGAATAAGCATCGGAAAATTCACGCCAAAATGTTCAAATTGAGCTTTACGCTCCAACCAATATGCCAACTCTCCTCCCCCACCAATATAGGCTAAATTCGGCATCACCACTTCTTGATAAAGTGGCCTCATCACCACATTAGGACTAAAGTATTCTGGATGTTCCTGGATCTCTTTCGTAATTTCCTCTTCGGTGAATACATAATTGGTATTCAGTACTTTATAACGATTATCTTCAAACACGATTCGTTCTCGAAGTCCTTCTCTTAAGTAGAAAAAATTAATATCTCTTGGAAAAGCTTGTTGTTTAAAATTGGCGACTTTTTCTAGTTGTTGGCTGGTGTTCTCCACCAACTGCTTAGAAGGCCTTTCCAATACTTCCTTTTTAATATATGGAATGAATTGATGTTTTAATTTTGGGTGATTCATATTTAGGACCACCAATCCATATGCCTTAAATAATTCATGGGTGAGTTGTACGGTGGCTTTGGAATATAATTCGTTTTGGGTGTACGCTTTTTCAATAATATCAAATATCTCTTTCGCCTTGTCTGATGCTCCCAAAATCTCTTTTAATTGATCCAATGTGGGTCGTAAAGATTGGGTGGACATCATCCCTACTGATCCTTTTTGATCATTTTCCCAAACTACCTTTTTATTAAATAGATTTATATAATTGACCTCTTCAAAATCGTGATCTTCGCCACCCGTCACAAAAACAGGGACGACATGATTTTCAGAATACCTCTTATTGAGTTGTTGGGACAAATTAATGCAGGATAGAATTTTATAAATGTAATACAAGGGACCTGTAAATAAACTAGGTTGGTGAGCAGTAATTATGGTAAAAGTATTTTGATTGGCTAAAGACTGGATATTCTTTTTAACCATTTCTGGAGTGTCCAAGCTTTCATACTGTTCTTGCAAAACAGATACGAGCATTTTTCTATCTATACTTTCCTTAGATTTATCCGCTATCACTTGTTCAAAAGCGTCTATGGAAACAGGATATTTATAAAAAGATCTTAGAGCAGCTATTTCGTTGGTATAAGACTTATCTTTGTAAGATAGTTGTGGGACGTTTTGAAAGGGTATCCAGTGTAGTTTCATAATCCATTTTAAATTGGTGCGCAAAGTACACATTCCAATACAAATTGGTCTCTAAATCGTTCAATTTCAGCCAAAAAAATTAACATTTTCAAATCAACTATCAGTAGTGCAATTTTTAGACTAGGTAAAGAGATATTATGGAAAAACCGTTGATTAATAGAGTCGCCAATAGCAGTCTGGAGGTTATCAATTTAGAAAACTATTTTCCCGATACCCCCATTGCCCATTTTGATATAAAAGACTATTTATTTCGAGAGTTATTGCTTCGAGAAAAAGACTTTCGGGCTGCCTTGAAAGAGCATGATTGGACGCAATATGAAGCAAAAACACTTTTGGTTTTTTGTTCGTCGGATGCCATTATTCCTGTTTGGGCATATATGTTGATTGTGACCTATGCTTCTCCATATGCCAAAGAAGTCTTTCAGGGTATGGAGGAAGCCTATTATCAATCTGCTTTTGCCAGACGACTAGCCGAAGAAGATTGGTCGAAGTATAATAATAAGCCTGTGATCATTAAGGGCTGCGGAGACAAGCCCGTTCCACCCGCCGCTTATATGGAACTAACAAAGATCTTACAACCCATTGCTAAGAGTATTATGTATGGCGAGCCTTGTTCTACGGTGCCAGTGTATAAGAAACCTAAATAAAAAGCTATTTTGCATGAAATCCTATGCAAATCAACTTTTTAAAAGTTGTCTTGCATAAAAAATGATGCAAAAGCAAATGATTCAAAGGCAAACCTGTACTATTGGCGTGATTCCAATGGTCATGAAATTGATTTGTTGGTTGATTTAGGCAATCAACTCTTACCTTTAGAAATTAAAGCTAGTCAGACATTTAGCAATCGTTTTTTCAAAAATATTGACTGGTGGAGAAATATGGT
>CALJIQ010000432.1 GCA_937973995.1 uncultured Saprospiraceae bacterium | reverse complement strand
TAGTGTGACATTATTAATTATTGATTATTAATTATTTTCCAGACGCTACTGAACACGCCTAATTAGCTAATAATCAGTAATTAATAATCAATCAACTGAAAAGCAAAGTTGTTAACTTATTTTTGTCAGACTACTTACTATCAAAGGTAATAACATTTTTTAGAATTCATAAAATTTATTTTTAGACTAATCTAAAAATTACTTATGCTTCCACAAATTCATCCACTGCGCCTTCGGGTATGAGTGCTTTAGAAATAGCTGTTACTTGTAAATGCTCAAAAACAGTAAGGGCAACTACAATAATTAATATTATTTTTTTCATTAATTTTTTTTTCTAGCATGTTTCATTAACTTTGATTTAGACATACGCTTAAAACATCAATAATTGAAAAACGCTACTTCACCACCAAAAATGGCAAAAATCATCGAAAACCAGCACATGGATTTCGAGCGTTTTTTCCATACGAATTATAAGGTATTATTTAGAGTAGGCTATCATCTGACAGCGGATAAAGAATGGACCAAAGACTTATTGCAGTCCTTTTTCTTGGAACTATGGGAAAGCAGATTCCAATCTATAAATATTCAATATTTGGAGGCCTATTTAAAAAAATCTTTTCATAGAAAAGTAGTAAAAGCCATTCAATCTAAAACTTCTAAACTCGAAAAGCAAAAATCAGTTCCCACTCCCATCAGCACTCCTTCCTACGAAACTTTATTAGTAAATTTTCAAGAAAATCAGCAACTACGACATCAATTATCTAAAGCTATTCAACAATTGCCACCCCAACAAAATAAGGCATTAACGCTACGTTTTCAACAAGGGTTAGATTATCAAGAAATTGCTGAAACCACCGGTAAAAGTACCCAGACTATTTACAACCAAATACACCAAGCTCTCCAAAAACTGAAATTTTTTTTAAAAAAATTACCTGCTGAATAGTAAAATGCTACTTTTTCTTCCTCTAGTATTAATAGGAGGTCTCTGTTAAGTTTGATAGACCTTTCTTTCAACTGCATTTCAACAACAAACATATCGATTTCATAGCGATGCTTATAGAACATTGCCGCTATCATATCGATCCTTTTTATCCAATAAAAATCATGAATCCAGAAGGATTAACGGTAGAAGGATTAGCTGCCAATGAGCAATTTCAAAATTATTGTAACACTAGCAATAATAAAGATGTGGCCTATTGGGAACAATGGATAATAAAACATCCTGAAAAAAACGCTATCATAAAAGAAGCAAAGTCTTTAGTACTTTCTTTATCAATCCTACCATCAGAACAAGAAATAGCATTAGAATTTTCAAAATTTCGGAAAACGATTGACTTGGATAAGACAGATTCTGAACCAAAAATGAGGACTATTAGGGTAACTAAAAAAGAACAGCAACCCAAAAAAACATGGTCAGTAGCAATCATCTCTATCCTACTCATAGTAATGGCTATTTGGAAATTAGGAATGGCTAGTGAGGAACAATCTCATGTAGTAGCAACTACGTTCGGAGAAGTACAAACACATACCTTACCTGATGGAAGTAAGGTTATTTTAAATGCCAATTCAACCATCACTTACAAGGATTGGGGAGTAAATAATACACGTACCGTAAGATTAATAGGAGAAGCTTTTTTTGAGGTGCAACCCCTATCCAAAACACAACAATTTATTGTCCAAACCCAAAAAGGCAACATCGAGGTATTGGGTACTTCTTTTAATGTACTCCAACGAGCAGACCATTTAGAAGTGTCTTTGTTAGAAGGAGCAATAACCTTATCCATTCCAAAATACCCTAGCATAAATATGATGCCTGGAGAGAGTGTCCTAATTGAAAGAGACAAATACCAGCGGCTAGAAACAGATGTAGATGCTCTCAGTGCTTGGCGGTTTAAAAGAATGGTTTTTAAGGAAGTACCTATTAGAAAAATAATCCGAAAATTAGCAGTGGAATTTGATTATGATATTACAGTGGAACAACAAACTATTTTGGAAAGAAAAATATCCGCAAGCATTCCTAAAAATGATCCTGCTTTATTGTTGGAGGCCATATCAGAAATTTACGATTTAAAAATTGAGCAACAGTCAGAAAAAATTTATGTAATTAAGTAATAGACTTTATTCGGTAAACGGTCGTTTCACTTGACGGTAAACGGTCAACACCATGCGAAAAACTTTGGAATAATTACTAATGATAAAAAGACAACTACGTATTCATATAATTCGGTTTACGATTCTTAGTGCTTTATGGATTAGTGGAGTTACCACTTCGATTGGAGCGGCTATGCCTTTTCAATCTACTGCTTCCGTTAATCCTGTCGTTCAGTCTTCTCTAAGGCCTATCTTACTCGCGGAGGCGATTGATTTCATTGCGGAGGAGTTTGAAGTAAATATTATTTATGATGTGGACCAATTGCAAAGTCAAAAAATCAATCAATGGGAACTAAAAGAAATCACTCCTGAACTAGCTTTGAAGCAACTCCAAAGAAAAGCCAATTTTACCTTCAAAGAATTAGAAACCAATACCTATATCATTAAAGCTGGTACTAAAAAAGAGGACGCTTCCTTTTCTAAAACAGAACAACCATCTCTTACCTCCCCTCCTTCTGCTCCTCCTATTGAAGCAGTTGGTCAAGTGGTAGATATAGATACGGGAGAACCCTTAATAGGGGTAAATATTATTATTAAAGGTGGTACTACTGGAGCAGCCACTGATTTTGACGGTCGATTTTCTCTGGAAGTACCCATTGGAACCACCCTTGTGTTTAGCTATATTGGTTATAGGGACAAAGAAATTAAGATCAAACAAGCCAATATAGGAAGTATTTATTTGGAGCCGGATGCTCGACAATTAGAAGAAGTAATCGTAGTGGGCTATGGCACTCAGAAGCGAAGTGATTTAACAGGCGCCTTATCTTCCGTAAGTGAAAAAGAAATAAAAGCCTTACCTACTACTGGACTCGATCAAGCTTTGCAAGGTAGAGCAGCAGGGGTGCAGGTTACGCAAAATTCGGGGGCTCCAGGTGGAGGGGTTTCTATACGTATTCGAGGAATTGGCTCTACCCTATCTGCTGAACCCTTATACGTAATTGATGGCATCCCAGTGGTAAATGATAACCAAGGCACTTCTGCCAATTTCTCTGAATTGGATGGTGGTGGACAAAATTCTAACGCCTTAAATACCATCAACCCTAGTGATATTGAGTCTATAGAAATTTTAAAAGATGCTTCCGCAACCGCTATATATGGAGCTAGGGCTGCCAACGGAGTGGTGTTAATTACCACCAAAAGGGGAGAAAAAGGTAAATCTAGCATCAGCCTAGAAAGTTATTATGGTATTCAAGAATTATCCAAAAAAGTGCCCGTAATGGACTTACAACAATATGCCTTGTATTATGGGGATATAGGATTTGAAGTCATTGAGGAATTTGAAAATATAGACTTATTGGGTAAAGGAACAGATTGGCAAGATGCGGTATTTAGACGAGCAGGGATGCAGAATTATCAATTAACCGTATCGGGTGGCTCAGAAAAAACTAGGTTTGCCATGTCAGGTGGCTATCATTTTAAAGAAGGGATCGTTATCGGCTCAGACTTTAATCGCTTATCTGGTAAAATCAATATTGACCACTCCTTCTCTGATCGAGTTAGAGTAGGCAATAGTTTTTTAGTCAGTCGTACGAAGGAAAATATCACCTTTAATGATAATAGTAATGGGGTCGTTTATACCGCCCTATTAATGGTGCCTAATGCACCCGTGAGAAACGCAGATGGTTCATTTGCGGGTCCACAGGAGGAAATCACTTTGTCCTTTGACAATCCTGTGGCCCGTGCTTTAGAGACCAGCGATGTGAATACTAAAACAAGGGTCTTATCTAATATCTATGCAGAAATAGATATTTTTCCTTGGTTAAAATATCGAACGGAGTTTGGTACAGACATCGTTTACGCCAACCATAATACCTTCTTTCCTCAATTTCAAAGGGGCAATTTTTTTGGTAAATCGGGTGTCCGTCGTAGTTTGAATAATAGTGTTTTTTGGATCAATAAACACTTACTGACTTTCAATAAAACCTTTGCTCAAAAACACAATATCACTTCTCTATTTGGATTTGAAGCACAGGAAGGAAAATACGAATGGTTATTTGCAGCGAGAGAAAATTTGCCGACTAATGAGTTGCCACAGTTATCGCTAGGAGATGCAGGTCAGCAACAAAGTAATGGTGGGGCAGGTCATTGGGCATTACTCTCCTACTTTGGTCGTCTGAACTATGGTTTTGATGATCGGTATTTATTAACGGCTACGGTTCGAGTAGATGGTTCTTCTCGTTTTGGTCCTAACAATCGCTATGGTGTTTTCCCTTCTGCTGCTTTCGCATGGCGAGCGTCTAACGAGCCATTTTTAAAGGATTTAGATTTTATAGATAATTTAAAAATAAGAGCAGGAGTAGGTACGGTAGGAAATCAAGAAATTGGACTGTACTCTTATACCTCCAATATTCGTTCTATTAATCTTGCTATTGGCGATCAATTAGTAACAGGTTTCGGTCCAGATAATATTGCCAATCCAGATGTGCGATGGGAGTCTTCCTTTCAAACGAATATCGGTTTTGACTTGGGATTATTTAAAAATAGAATTGAGTTAATCGCTGACTTTTATGTAAAAAAAGCAGATGGAATGTTGCTACCTGCTCTAATTCCTTTAACCGCAGGTAGTCTAAATGCGCCTTTTGTAAACATTGGAGAAATAGAAAACAGAGGGGTGGAAGTAAGTTTAAACACCCAAAATATGACAGGTGTATTCTCTTGGCGAACTGGACTCAACTTTACAGTAAATACCAATGAAGTCATCAGTCTAGGTTCAAATGGAAACTTAGTAGGCGTACTACAAAGAATTCCTGTCACTCGTACCGAAGAAGGCAGAGCCATCAGTCAATTTTATGGGTATGTAATGGAAGGCATCTTTCAAAATCAAGCAGAAGTAGTGGAAAGTCCTTTTCAACAAAATGGAACTAGAGCAGGAGATATAAAATTCAAAGACTTAAATAATGACGGGATTATCAATGATCTAGATCAAACCTTTCTTGGTAACCCATTACCCGATTTTACGGTCAATATGACCAATAATTTTAGCTTTAAAGGTATTGACTGTAGTATCTTTTTTCAAGGCGTTTTTGGCAATGAAATCCTCAACCTAGTAAGAAGAGATATTGAAGGAATGGCAGGCTTAGCTAATCAAGCGGTTATAGTAGCAGATAGATTTAGACCTGGAGAACCTAGCACTACTGTGCCTCGTGCCACTAGTCCAGATCCGAATAGCAACCGACGAGTCTCTTCTCGATTTATTGAAGATGGATCTTTCATTAGATTAAAAAATGTGTCGCTAGGTTATACCTTTCCCAAAGATTGGATGCGATCTATTCGAGTGTCTAATCTTCGGGTATATCTCAGTGCTCAAAATGTATATACTTGGACTGATTATTCTGGCTATGATCCAGAGATTGGTTCTTTCAATCAAAATCCATTAATCAATGGCGTAGAGAATGGGCGGTATCCTATTTCTCGCTCTTTCACTTTTGGGGTGAATGCTAATTTTTAGAGATCAGATCGCTTCCACGCTGGTGAAAAGACTCTGCCTTGTACCTTTTATCCGTAAGGTTTCACCTTACAAAATCGTAAGGTAAAACCTTACACATAGTAAGCACAAGGCAGAGCCTTTGCGCTAGCAATTCAAAAAAATATGACTTCTAAAATTTTCCAAAACATAGTACTATTAGGGATAGTCATCTTTGCTATATCCTGTGATGATCTACTAGACAAACAACCTCTAGATCAACTAACTGCCGACACCTTCTACAAAACAGAAGCAGATGCAGATAAAGCAGTATTAGCAGCCTACTCCCCTATGCTCGATGTAGAATGGATGGGGAAAGGATGGATGCTAACAGAGATACCGTCGGATAATTCGCAAGCAGGAGGAACAGACCCTGACTTTACTCCAATTGATAATTTTACTGTAGCAGCAGATAATATTCCAGTTGCCAATTATTGGGCGATTCATTATCGACAAGTGACTTTAGCGAATGTAGCGATTGATAATATTGCAGGAATGGATATTGACCAAGGAGTGAAAGATAGGTTAACTGCTGAGGCTCGATTTTTAAGAGCTGTCGCCTATTTTGATTTGGTGCGAATTTATGGGGGTGTACCATTGGTGACGAAAGCGCCTACTTTCGATCAAGACTTATTGTTCCCTCGTGCTACTTCCTCCGAAGTATATGACTTGATTGAATCTGATTTTGAATTTGCTGGACAACAGCTCCCACTTACCAGAACAGGTGGAGATATGGGAAGAGCCACTAAAGGTGCAGCTTTAGCATTTTTAGCTAAGGTACATTTAACGAATAGAGATTTCTTACCAGCAAGAAATATTGCAAAAGAAGTAATTGACTTAGGGGTATATGATTTGATGGAGGACTATGGTGATAACTTCGAGCTAGCAACTAGCGATAATAATAAAGAATCTGTTTTTCAAGTACAGTATAGTGGCTGTGGCCCTTTTGGTACGGGCAACGCACAACAAGCATTCTTTGCACCGTGGGGAGAAGGTATTACCAAGGATAGAGATGGTTGGGGTTCTCAAATTCCAACTGCACCCATTTTAAATAATCCAAATACGACTATTATTGATGCCATAGGAAAGGATGATTTACGCCGTCATCATAGCATTATGTTACCAGATGCTTATTATCCAAGTATCAATGCTAGTGATGGAGGATATAGTTATCCAAAACGAGGAGCCTCCGCAGTAAGTGCCAATATCAAAAAATATGTAGTCGGCAGTGGTCCTAATATTTGTTTTATGAGTACCCCACAAAATGCGCATATCATTCGCTACTCAGATGTATTGCTTACCTATGCCGAGGCAGTTGCACAAATACAAGGCGGAGTTGGTTCTGCACCTGAAGCGGTGGAAGCATTCAATAAGGTTCGAACTCGAGCGGGTTTAGCGGCAGTCAACAGTTTTACCATAGAAGATATTTTTCAAGAAAGACGAGCCGAATTTGCTTTTGAAGGACATCGTTGGTTTGATTTATTACGGACCGGCAATGCCGTAGAGATCATGACGTTACATGGAAAAAATTTAGAAGAATTTAATTTGTTATTTCCAATACCTAGTTCTGAGTTAGAAGTAAACCCTAAGTTAGAACAGAATCCTGGTTATTGATAAGAAATTGGGAAGGGGTCTTTTTTTTCAAATTCATTCTCATAATGAATTTCTTTTAACTCTCCTTCCCTCTACTATCAGACGGTGTTTTCAGCGCTATAACAACTAAGACAATTAGCACTAACAAATTAAGGGTGTTAAGAGAAATTTTAGCGGTACTAATTTAAAGCAAATTAGTCGTGGATTTTTAAACACATAGGCACAGTAGTACACATAGTTTCTTTCAAAAATTTTATTTCATAAAATTTTTGAAAGCCTATTGTGATCTATGTAATAGAGACCTAAGTTTTGCGCAAATTTGGCAAAAATTTGCTCGGCGACTAAAGTCGCCTCGCATAGGTTTTCTTTAGCGGCAGCGATTTAAAATGCGTTTTTGAAAAAACGCATTTTAAATC
>CALJIQ010000431.1 GCA_937973995.1 uncultured Saprospiraceae bacterium | reverse complement strand
CCCTCGTATTTATCCAATACAGGTAACATACTTGCTGCATTGGACAACTCAAAGACATGCCCTTTGACCCACTTCCCACAATCTTCCGCTGGTACCAAACCGGGATATTTACCCAAATCATATAACCGACCCTCCAATTTGGCTTCTCCTAAAAAAGTGCTATTGGATTTGAGATAGGTGGCGATGGGTGTGGCTACGCCGCTCATTAGGGAGCCGTAAACGAATAGTTTATTGTTCAAAGAATGGAATTTAATAGGAAAACAGAGATAAAATAGTTTTAGACAAGACTATATTACGACTTATTTTGCTTTATATATAAAGCACTTTTAATGAAAAACTGTTTTATATAAAAAGCAAATTTGGGGTATATTCCACAATAAAAAAAGGCAACCCAAATTGGATTGCCTTGTGGCGGAGGAGGAGGGATTCGAACCCCCGATAGCCTCTCGACTATGCTAGTTTTCAAGACTAGTGCATTCAACCGCTCTGCCACTCCTCCGTTTTTTGAAATATATAATTATTTCTATGCAGTGCGAATTTTGCGAGTGCAAAGGTATTTTTTTTGTAGCATAAAGTAAATAGCTATTGGAAAAAAATATTCTATTGTTCCAGTGATCTATTGTTCTATTGCTACATTGACAAGGAAACAGTGGGACAATAGGGCAATAGAACAGTGAAATCCATCACCTAGTCTCCAAGTAAACCATCTCCAACCCCTCAATAGTTTCCATATCAGCCACCATTTCGATAGGAATTTTTGCGATAGCCGCTTTAAGTTGGGGTAGGATAGTGGCTACTTCGCCTTGTCGGATGGCAATATCTACTTTACCGATGTCTCCAAAATCTTGGTGAATCATAGACAGTTGACATTTTTTGATGGCATTCATCACATTGCTCATGATGGCATACTCAAAAGTGAGGCGATAAATATCAGAAATGGTTTGTTCGATGATAGTGGCTTGTTGTAGGGCAGTAGCCGTAGCCGTTTTATAGGCGTGAATCAATCCAGAAGCTCCTAACAAGGTACCTCCGAAGTAACGAACTACAATAACAATGGTATTAGTGACCTGAAAACTTTTCAATTGACCTAAAATGGGTTTGCCAGCCGTACCAGAAGGCTCGCCATCATCATTGGCTCTAAAATTAGTATCATCTACTCCTAGCCGATACGCATAGCAATGGTGTCTTGCTTTGGGGTGTTCTTTCTTAACGACCAGTAATTGTGCTTGCCAATCTTCCGCTGTGCTTACAGGAAAAGCATAGGCAATGAACTTGCTGCCTTTTTCTTTATATTCTCCTATGGTAGGTTGGGCGATGGTTTGGAACCTATCTTTCATCAAATCAGTTTTTTCCAACGGAAGAACCAAGCCAGTAGTAAAGAGACCAGCAGGGAAATACCCACAATCGCATAAAAAGAAAAAGAAGAGTCAGAATTGGGGTCTAAAGGAACTCCTACATTCATCCCGAAAAAACTAGCAATAAGCGTGGGGACCATCAAAATAATGGTAATAAGCGTAAGCCGCTGAATGACCACATTCAAATTATTGGAAATAATAGAAGCATAAGCCTCCATCGTACCACTTAGGATATTGGTGTACACATTTGCCATCTCCAATGCCTGACTATTATCAATAATCAAATCTTCAAACAGGTCCATTTTTTCTTCATCCTTGCGGATATGTAAAAAATCAGTCCGCTTCATTTTTAACTTTAGTAGGTCATTGGCACTCAAGGTATTTACGAAATAGACAAGACTTTTCTCAATAGCTAATAATCGGCGTAAATCCCTATTTCTACTAGAATCGTACAATTCTCGCTCTATGTGATTCCGCTTTAAATTGAGACTTTTCAAACAGCTCAAAAAGCGAAAGACATTCTTTTCAAATAATTGCAAGACGAACAATTGCTCATCAGATGGATCAAAGTTTTTGACCTTATTTTTTAAAAATAAATCTAAGACTGGATTTGGATAGGCAGTAATCGTAAAGATGTGTTCGATTGTAAGGATAATACCAATCGGAACGGTGATATAGATAGATTCATCCTCTCTTACGCTTTCGTTGATGATGGGGGTATTCAATACAATTAGGCGTACTTCGTCTTCCCGTTCATATCTAGTCCGTTCATCAATATCCAGCGAATCGGTTAAGAAATCCAGCGGAATTTCATGTTGTTCCGAGACTTCGGCTAATTCTGCTTGACTAAAGGGAGGACTAATATGAATCCAGCAACCTACTTCTGGTTCTTTCACTTCTATCAACCGACCTTGTTCTTTCTTTAGGTACTGAATCATGTGGAGAGGAGTCATTGGTCATTGGTCATTAGTCATTGGTCAACTAAAACCTATGAAAGGTCTTGGCTAATGACTTAATGACTGATGACTCAATGACTGCTTTAGATATGCAAACTTAGTATTAATCCCTCGCAGGGGCAACCGAAATGAAAAAGATGTCCGTTATCATCAAGAAAGGTTCCTCTCTAGTATAGATGGAATGATAGTATAGATGGAATGAAGGGGTAAAAAACTTATTTTTCATTTTAGGTGTTTTGCTTATAGTATAGGAATTTTACGTAGTCCCACACTGAGATGAATGAATTGACTAACGAAATACAATCACATGCAATTTCTTGATATTGACAATTGGAACCGTAAAGAGCACTACGAATTCTTCTCTAGAATGGAAGAACCTTTTTTTGGCATTTGTTTGGAGGTAGAGGTAACGAAGGCATATGATTTTTGTAAAACAAATGGTATTTCTTTTTTTATTTATAGTCATTATTTATCCACGAAAGCAGTCAATAAAATAGAGGTGTTTAAATATCGGATAGCGGAAAAACAAGTCGTCATATATGATATGATTCATGTGAATACAATCGTGATTCGGAAGGACACGTCTTTTTGTTTTACGTATATGCAATATACACCTGATTTTAAAATGTTTGAGCAAGGTGCGTTAAAAGCAATGGCACAAGTAGCGCATACATCTGGCATTGGATTGGAAGATAATACGAGTCGTCCAGATACTATACATTATTCCACTATTCCGTGGATAAAATTTACAGGTCTGACACATGCTCGCAGCTATTCTTTTCCAGATAGCGTTCCTAAAATATCCTTTGGTAAAATTGTCCAAGAGGGTAATCAGCGAAAAATGCCCCTTGCTATTTATGTGCATCATGGTTTAATGGATGCCTATCATGTGGGGTTGTATGTAGACTGCTTTCAGGAACTAATGAATCGGTAAATGCTATTTTCAAAAGAATTACTAAAAGGAGTATGGAAGGAAATGAGAAGCACGCCTCAGCACGCCAAAGGGGTATGGAGTGGTGCAAAAACGATACGACCTGATGTAAAATATTTCTACGGACAACATAAAAGTCAGTACCTGTGTTATTTTAAGCCTAAAAAAATAGATCCTAAGAAACCAGTACTGATGTTTTTTCATGGAGGCTGTTGGATGGTAGGGGTACCTGAAATGTTTACTACCAGAGCAAGAATATTCGTAGAAGAAGGATACCCAGTTTTTATGCCTACTCACCGTAAAATACCCTACTACGGCTATTCAGATATCAAAGAGGATTTGATTTTAATGTTTCAAAAACTTCCCGAGTTACTTGCAGTTCACAATTTACAAAATCGTCCCATTCTAATTGGCGGCATGTCCTCTGGCGGAAATTTAGCTGCTTTGATTTCTTATGATGAGGAAATATTAGCGTCTGCTAATTTTTCAGCAGCGCAAATCATCGGTTCTCTATACTGTGCTGCCCCTTTAAACCTAGAAGGGATGCCAGACTCTATTGTTCTTAGAGGTTTTGCTGGTAAAAAATCTTTTAATGTATTTCGGTTGGCTTCTCCCATCAATCATTTAAAGCCTGGTCACAATAAACCTGCCTTGATTGTACATGGAGAGGAGGATGGTTTAGTGGCCTATGCTAGCATAGTAGCGTTTAAAAATAAAATGGCAAGTATCACCAATAGCCCGATACGATTTGTTACGATTCCGAATGGTTCACATATTAGTGCAGTGAAGTGGGTAGGTCCAGATGCGCAAGTTCGGCAGCTTATTTTGGAGTGGGCAACGACTTTGGTGTGAAACTGGCAGTATAGCACTGTGGTGATAGGACATGTTTACACTTAGCCAATGGTTTTTAACTTTTGTCTCCTTTTAGTAAGAATTATCAACTATTTCCGACATTCCTTCCAATATCTCATCATTAAACGAAAAACCCTCGTACATTTGCACGTTCATTTTTAACATAACGAGTTATGAGTTGCGGGTTGCGAGTTACAGGTTCATCTTACCTGCAACCCGCAGCCCGCAACTCGGAACCCGCAACACCAATCGCATTGGAGACCTCTAAAGTAGATGAAGAAGTGTCGAAAGAGTTAAGGAAAAAGCTCTATGACTACCAAGAAGCTGACCTTAACTCGATATTTGAACGGTTTCACAATTCTGAACATAATTTTAATTTACTCTATCAATTACCTACGGGAGGTGGGAAGACGGTGGTATTCTCTGAGATAGCCAGAAGGTATATCGAGGAAATGGATAAGAAGGTATTGATTTTGACGCATCGAATAGAATTGTGTAATCAGACCTCCAATATGCTCTCCGAATTTGGAGTGACTAACAAGATTATCAATAGCCAAGTAAAAGAATTAACCGATCAAGGTAATTTCAAATGCTTTGTAGCGATGGTGGAGACCCTCAATAATCGCTTACAAGATGAATTGTTTGAGGTGAAAGATATAGGCTTGGTGATTATTGATGAAGCGCATTATAATTCTTTCCGCAAGTTGTTTAAATATTTTGATGAGTGTTTCATACTTGGTGTAACCGCTACGCCTCTGAGTTCTAATAGGAAACTTCCTATGCACCGTATATACAAGGAACTCATTGTGGGTAGTAGCATCTCTTCCTTAATAGGAAAAGGTTTTTTGGCGAAAGCTACCACTTATTCGTATGATGTTCGATTGGGCTCTTTGAAAGTTGGGATTAACGGAGACTATACGGTCAAATCTTCGGAGGAATTATATTCCAATACCAAGATGCAGAATAAATTGCTGTATGCGTATGAACAGCGGGCAAAAGGAAAGAAGACCTTGATCTTTAATGCAGGTATCGCCACTTCTCAGCAGGTCTATTATACGTTTAAAGATGCCAAATACCCTGTTCGTCATTTGGACAGTACCGTATCTAAAGTACAACGAAAAGAAATTCTACAATGGTTTAGAGAAACCAAAGGGGCGGTACTAACCTCTGTGGGTATCTTGACCACTGGATTTGATGAACCTAGTATAGAAACAATTATTTTAAATCGTGCGACTCGATCCGTCAGTTTGTATTACCAAATGATTGGTAGAGGGTCTAGGGTCATTCCTGGAAAAACTACTTTTGATGTAATCGATTTAGGAAATAATGCGGCTCGCTTCGGCTTTTGGGCAGCTGGTTTAGATTGGCAAAAAATCTTCCGTTCTCCTGACCACTTTTTGGATAGCCTGATTACGGATGAAGAGATAGAGCGTAATTTCCGTTATCGGATGCCTGAAGAAATGCGGGTGCTATTCTCCAAGACTAAGGACGAAGATTTAGAGTATGATATAGAGGAAGCTCATAAAGTCATTTTCAACTCTGGGAAAAAAACAGCTACTATCTTAGAAAATGCTGCGGAACAACATGCAGATATAGTAGTCCAAAATAGTGAAACGCTAGCAGATGCCTTAGGCTTGATTCGCTTATTGGATGACTCGATTGAAGATCGGGTGCGGCGTTATTGTTACTGTATTTGTAATAGCACCAAAAACTATCGAGTTTGGGCGCAGGATGAGTATAAGCGGCGGTTGAAGAGTTTGGTTAGTAGTCGGATGTAGATCGCAGATTCCGCAGATTTTTTATTGATTTCGCTGATTAGATTTTTTCGATATACCTGATTTTGCAGATGTTACTTGAGTGCTGATATACACATAGCTTAAGTTAAATCAGCAATAATCCTATCCATCATAAAAATCTAATCAGCGAAATCAATTCCAAATCTGCGAAATCTGCGATTCAGGAATCATCTCCAATTATCCTCCACTTCCACGCTGATTAGTTGGTTTTAAACCACATAAGTTCACATAAGTTGGGTCACATAAGTTCACAAAGAAACAGAACTAATGTGCACTTATGTGAAATTAACTTTGTGCACTAATGTGGTTTAAAAAACTATATATTCAAATAAGTCATCAATAAATCATACCGTTCCTTCAAGGTATCGGTAAACTGCGCTTCCAAGAAAGAGGCTTTGATTTTATAATTAAAACGTTCGAAGGTAGCGATGATATGTTGTATCTCTGGCTTATTGATTTTGATTGTTACATCTATAAGAAAGGCATCAGAATTAGTCGTGATAAAACAACTGATAATATTGGCATTTTCTGATTCTACGATTCTTGCAATCTCCACCATAGAGTAATCCCTTCTTTGCAATTCCAATACGATAATACTACCTGGTTCTGTAAAAGCAGCAGTAGCTGCAAAGTATTGAAGCAAATCCTCTTGCGTTACAAAACCAATATATTCTTCTTCGTAATTGACGGTCGGTATTACGGTTAATCGCTGGGTCGCCATGACTTTCATGACCTCAAAAAGATGGTCATTTTCTTTGACAAAAGGTTTCGTCAAAGAAAGGCGATAAGAGCCGATAGCTTCCTCCACATTATAATCCAAAATCTCATCTTCTGAGATCACTCCTAATAATTGTTTGTTATTAACGATTGGTAAGTGTCTAACACCAAATTCATTCATGATAGCGAGCGCCTCTTCGCCGGTGTCAGAAGTACGTAAGGGAATAATGTCGTTAGATAAAATAGTGCCAGCAACCATAGTAGTTCATTTTAGTAATCGAAATTGGAATATACCTGATTCGATCACAATTGTTTCAATTTGTTAACGGGGGGAATTCTATTGTTCCACTGTTCTATTGCTTCATTGTCCTATTGTCGATGAAACCATGGAGCAATAGAACAATGGAACAGTGACAATTAGCGAAGTAGCTTACGCTTCTGTGCCAAAAACTCTTCTTGGGTTAAAAACCCTTTTTCTCGCAATTCGCCTAAACGTTTGATTTGTTCTAACAAATTCTCTGAAATTTCGGGGGCTGGTTCTGTAGTTTTTGCTTTGGTGTTTTGTAGTTGGTATCCATTTTTTGCAAAAGCCTCGAATTCTTCCTGAATTCTTAGATAGGCTAGTGCATCGTGTTCTTTTATCTTTTCAAAATCTGAAAATCCAAGTTCCACCGCTTTATCCAAATGATGAAAAGCTTTTTCTGAATTTTCTGTGATAGAGTACGCACATGCTATATTAAAATGTACCGCAACATCATTGGGATTAACGACTAAAGCTTTATTAAAATCAATAATGGCATCCTCAAAATCATATTCCTTATATTTTTCAATACCACTTTCCTTATGTGGATTGTGCTTCGGTACTTGCCTTGATGATCTAGTGGGAGCTGATCTTCTTTGTTGCCTTTCTTGTCTAGGGGCTCTTTGCTCTTGTCTCCTTTCTTGGCGATTATATCGTTGTTCTTTTCGTCCATATCCTTCTCGTCCATTGTATTTGGCATCAAAAACAACATTGTCCATAGATAAGAAAACGATTGCATCAATGATTCCCAAAATAGCGGAGATTCCAGTGACAGATAGTAATAGATACAAAATACCCATCCCGATCTGTCCGAGGTAGAACCGATGAACTCCTAGAGAGCCAAGGAAAAAACCAAATACGGCTGCAACCGTTTTATTTCTCATTTTTGGAATTTAGGAGTCAGAGGTCAGGAGTCAGGAATCAGGTTGCTATCCTGACCCCTGACTCCTGGCTCCTGACGCCTCATAAGTCTATTGGGCTAAAAGTATCAAATAACTCCTATAATTTCAAGTTTATTGGAATGTAAACCATATTTTAAATCTAAATGTTTAATTGGTCATTTGTCAGTAGTCATTGGTCAATAGTCTGAATGACCAATGACATAATGACCAATGACTTTTTTAATCCTTTAAAAATATATTAATGTTCGCCCATTGTTCTTAAAATAGTATTAAAGTCTCTTCATTTAACAGAATATTAATACCCATTGGTCAGATATAATTTCTAATTACTTCCAATTTTATTATTTTGCCATTATTGAGAAGTCAGAGGTTTGACCGCTTCGCTGTCAGACCGCCTTTGGCTGTCAGATAATTTCAAAATTAGAGCGTCTGACATCTGGCAATGAAATGGTCTGACAGTAAAACGGTCTGACTTCTAATCTATTCCTTTATGCCCGACAAGGACCATCATGACATATTAGCTCTATTCCGATCTGATGATCCTGCTACTGTTAAAAAACTCTTTTATCAGTATTACCCCTTCCTGTGCCAGAATATCTACCGTATTGTCAAAGACAAAGCAGTTGCCGAGGACTTAGCGCAAGATACCTTCTTTAAATTTTGGAATAAACGAAACGAGTTGAATATAGAAACTTCTATCAAAGCTTATTTGAGGAGAATGGCGATTAACGAGGGGCTGTATTATCTACGAAAAAATAAGAAGTTTCAAAAAGAGGAGGTAGAAGTGTTGGCATTTGTAGCTGCCGATAATGATGTAGAAGAACAAATACTACACCAAGAATTATCTGCGGAAATCCATGCAGCTATTGACGAACTGCCTCCCCGTTGTAAGGAAATTTTTAAACTATCTCGTTTTGAAGAGCTTACCTATAAAGAAATTGCTGTTAAATTGGATATTTCCATAAAGACCGTTGAAAATCAAATGGGAAAAGCCTTGAAGACGCTTCGTGTTGCTTTGGCGAAATACCTATCCTTCTTGCCTTTACTCTTGGGATTCTGGTAGAAAGTTAGTTCGACGACGACCCTGACAAATATTTAGCCCCTTTTCCTATCACTTCTATCATTCTTTCCTATATTTTTACTGCTTTATTCAAAATTGATCATTCAATATTCATATAATGAAAGAAGCAGTAATCGTCTCCACAGCCCGCACAGGCATAGGCAGAGCCTATAAAGGGGCATTTAATAATACCAATGCACCAACTATGGCCGGTTGGGCAATAGAAGAAGCCGTAAAACGGGCTGGCATTGATCCAGCAGAAGTAGATGATTGTATCATGGGTTGCGCTATGGGACAGGGTACCGCTAGTCCTAATATTGGTCGGTTGGCAGCCTTATCTGGCGGATTGCCTACTACCGTGAGTGGAATGACCATCGATCGTCAATGTTCTTCTGGGATGATGGCGATTGCTACAGCGGCTAAGCAAATTATGTACGATGGGATGTCCGTTGCCGTAGGAGGAGGACTAGAGTCTATTAGTTTGGTTCAAAACGATAAGATGAATACTTATCGAATGTTAGATAAAAATTTGGTAGCCAAGCACAGACATGTTTATATGCCAATGCTGCAAACAGCAGAGGTCGTAGCGAAGCGTTATGGTATTTCTCGAGAGGTGCAAGATGCATACGCATTGAGAAGTCAACAACTAACTGCCAAAGCACAAGCGGAAGGCAAATTTGATGATGAAATCATTCCTGTTTCCACTACCAAAAGCATTTTAAATAAAGAAACAAAGGAAGTGACTTACGAAGAAGTGACACTAGGAAAAGATGAAGGTAATCGACCCTCTACCACTTCGGAGGCTTTAGCAGGATTGAGGACTGTTGTTGATGGAGGGGTTATCACCGCAGGGAATGCCAGTCAGTTATCGGACGGCGCTTCTGCCTGTGTATTGATGGATAGTAAATTAGCAGAAAAAAAAGGATTAACGCCATTAGGCGCTTATAGAGGAATAGCAGTAGCGGGCTGTGAGCCTGATGAAATGGGTATCGGACCCGTTTATGCCGTTCCAAAATTATTAAAAGCCGCAGGTCTAAAAATGTCTGACATCGGACTTTGGGAATTAAATGAAGCCTTCGCCGTACAAGTGATTTATTGTAGAGATCGTTTAGGTATTCCACCCAATTTATTGAATGTAAATGGAGGGGCCATTTCTATCGGACATCCCTATGGAATGACTGGTTCTAGAATGGTTGGTCATGCCTTGATAGAAGGTAAGCGACGAGGAGCTAAGTATGTGGTCGTGACGATGTGTGTAGGAGGTGGTATGGGCGCGGCTGGTTTGTTTGAAGTATTTTAGAAATAATTTTGAATTTTGAATGATTGAATTTTGAATGTATTGAGCGCATTCAATCATTCGAAATTCATCATTCAAAATTATAGTATGTCTCACCTAATAGCACCATCCCTCCTAGCCGCTGATTTTAACAACCTAGCCAAAGAAATGGATATGATTAATCAGAGTGAAGCCGATTGGCTGCACTTTGATGTGATGGATGGGCGTTTTGTGCCGAATATTTCTTTTGGTATTCCTTTATTAAAGGCAGTCAAAAAATCTTGTAATCGTCCGATTGACGTTCATTTGATGATCGTAGAGCCAGAGAAATACATTGAATTATTTCGAGAAGCAGGGGCAGATGTCATCACTGTGCATTACGAAGCGTGTCCGCATTTACACAGAACGATTCATCAAATTAAAGAATCAGGGGCGAAAGCAGGGGTCGCCTTGAACCCTCACACGCCCGTTAGCGTATTAGAGAATGTGATCGAAGAAGCGGATTTATTCTTACTCATGTCCGTCAACCCTGGGTTTGGTGGTCAAAAATTTATTTATAATACCATTCCCAAGACCCGACAATTATTCGATATGATTACCGTTAAAAATGCCAAGGCATTGATTGAAATTGATGGAGGAGTGGGTTTGCAAAATGCAGAAGCCTTATTGAAAGCAGGGGCGAGGGTGTTGGTGTCAGGAAGTGCGGTGTTTAAAGCAGACGATCCCTTGGATACGATTAAGCGGATGAAGAAGATTGGGCGAAAGGAGTATTTGGTTTAATAATATTCGCTAGCGCAGAGGTTCTACCTTGCGCTTATTATTTTAGAGGTTGAACCTTTATGGATAAATGGCACAAGGCATAGCCTATGTGCCAGCAAGCGGAAGGAGTATTTGGTTTAAAACTTCCAGTTGTGTTAGCTCTGATTTTTCACGAATAAAATTCATGAATTTTAATTCGTGCAAATCGAGATAACATAACTTTTATATAAAAAATTATGTTGCCACCATTTTGCAGGGCTAGAATTTCAAGAAAATTCTAGCCCTGCAAAATTAGAGTCAACACAATGTTACTATCTTTTGAATGAAACGATTCTACCTTTTTTCTTTTTTTTTACTCACCTTTCTAACTCTCCAAGCCCAAACTAGAGATGCCACCGTTTTCGGAAATATAAAAGATGCGGTTTCAGAAGAATCGGTGGATTTGGTGACGGTCTATGTAGAAGGAACCAATATCGCAGTAGAATCCAATCAAGCTGGTTTTTATAGAATCAAGGTACCCACAGGTCAGGCATTTACAGTTGTCTTTACTAGATTGGGATATAAAGTGGCATCTACCGATGTGCCCTCCATGTTAAGCGGGGAAGGCAGAAAAATAGATATTGCCTTGGCACCTGAGGAGTCAGATTTAGAGGTGGTGGTAACCGAAAGTAAAATAGAAGAAGCGGGAATTGTCAGAGAAGAAGTAACGGAATTGAAACTACTACCTTCCACAACAGGCAACTTAGAAAGTGTCTTGCCTTCCATCGCATTGGGTACAAGTAGTGGTACGGGGGGAGAATTGAGTTCCCAATACAATGTACGAGGAGGAAACTATGATGAAAACCTAGTATATGTCAACGACTTTGAAATCTACCGCCCCCAATTAATTCGATCAGGACAACAAGAAGGATTGACCTTTGCCAATCTAGATTTGATTAGCAATCTAGCTTTCTCTTCCGGTGGATTTCAATCCAAATATGGCGATAAATTATCTTCGGTGTTAGATGTACAATATAAGCGACCTGAAAAAATGGGGGGTTCTGTTGGGATGAGTTTTTTAGGTGCTTCGGCGCATTTGGAAGGGAGTACTAGAGTAGGGAAGGACGACTACCGACGGTTTCGGTATTTGCTAGGAACTAGGTATAAAACGACTCAGTACTTATTGGGATCGCTAGATACAAAAGGAGAGTACACCCCTAATTTCTTAGATTTTCAGGGCTATTTCACGTATGATATTAATCGAGAATTACAGATAGGACTTATTGGAAATTATAATCGAAGCGAATATAGTTTTATACCTGTTGAAAGAAGTACGGCTTTGGGTTTAATTGACTTCACCCTCAATCTATTCTCTGTTTTTGAAGGACAGGAAGTGGATGATTTTACTACAGGTATGGGTGGGCTATCCTTGACCTACTTACCTGATAAAGGAAAGAATCCTTTATATTTAAAACTACTAGCTTCTTCCTATCAAAGTGATGAAAATGAACGCTTTGATATTTTAGGATTTTATCAACTAGGGCAAGTCAATACAGATATTGGTAGTGATAATTTTGGCGAATTAGTCGGTATATTAGGGACAGGTACACAGCATGAATATGTTCGTAATTATTTAACGGCTAATGTTACCAATATTCAACACAAAGGAGGGATTGAATTGCAATTAGACTCAGAAGATCCGACCACCTCATCGAGTCACTTTATACAGTGGGGGATAAAATACCAACGAGAAGAAATTAATGATAAAATCAATGAATGGGAACGCTTGGATTCAGCAGGCTATTCCTTGCCATTTGATCCCAATTCTGTACAGCTACGATCTGTTTTAAAGACGACTAATAATTTAAGTTCCAATCGCTTTGAAGCCTTTGCTCAAAATACCTTTACGTCTAGAATAGAAGGAAAAAGAGAGTTACAATTAACGGCAGGATTTCGTGCTGCTTATTGGGATTTAAACGAAGAATTATTCGTGACTCCCCGCGTACAGTTTTTATATAAACCACTAGGAGAAGGCAAGAAAGATATTTCTTATCGCTTGGCAGCAGGCTTGTATTATCAGTCTCCCTTTTATAGAGAACTAAGAAGATTAGATGGGTCAGTGAATGAAGGCTTATTGTCCCAAAAATCCATGCATATATTGGGGGGCTTTACGCTAGATTTCAAAATGCCACGAGTGTCTAAAAAACCATTCCGATTAATTGCTGAAGCGTACTATAAGCGATTGTGGGATGTCGTTTCCTATGATATTGATAATGTAAGAATTCGATACTCTGGAGAAAATGATGCCACAGGTTATGTAGCTGGTTTGGATATGCGAATCAATGGGGAATTTGTACCAGGAGCAGAGTCTTGGATCAATATATCTTTATTGCGTGCCAGAGAAAATTTGAATGGGGTCCAGCATATTGTTAGAAGTATAGGCGATAGAGAAGGCAGTAATGTCGCTGATGTGCCTCGTCCTTCTGATCAATTTTTGACGCTTTCTACCTTCTTTCAAGATTATTTGCCTGGACGAGAAAACTTTAAAATGTATCTCAATTTCACCGTAGGCACAGGTTTGCCCTATGGACTGAGAGGAAATAATACCGTTTTTAGGAATACCTACCGTTTCCGTCCGTACCATCGGGTGGACATAGGTTTTGCGCTGTCCCTATGGGATGCCAAGCGAAGAGCGAAAAAGCCAAATGGTTTTCTATCCTTTACTGAATCTACTTGGTTAAGCCTAGAAGTATTTAACCTAATGGCTGTTCAAAATGTAGCTTCTAATACTTGGATTAAAACAGTTTTTAATACCCAATTTGCCGTTCCTAACTTTTTAACTTCTCGACGGATTAACTTGCGGTTGAAAGTGGATTTTTGATTTTTAAAACCACATAAGGACACATAAGTTAATTCACATAAGTTCACAGAGTTTTCGTTACTAGTGGTTACTTGAGGTTTTATTTGTATGCGAACTAATGTGAAACCTCTAATGTGAACTAATGTAGTTAAAAACAAGTATCTTTCTCGTTTAGCCACCGTCAGAAGAACGTCCCCACCTCAAAAAGCGATAAATTAACTAATCAAGTTCAAAGGGTAAGAGTATTTAGCGAACTCTCAACCCGCAACCCGCAACTCGTATCATGGCTGAAAAACAACAAAAGAAAATATTAAGCAAAATAGAATGGTTTTTATTAGTCTTTGCCTTAGGTATTTTGGCAATGGTGATCCTACAAAAATTTGGGATCAATATGATAGAAACTACGGAGAAGGTAGAAATATCGCAAGAAGAGCAACGAGCAAGGGCAGAAGATAATACTCCTAAAGAAATCAACACCTTTCATGGTGAAAAAAAAAGCCAAGTAGGGAACGATTAGGTCGCCTTGCTGATTACTTTGCTAATAATAGAGAACAGGCTAGACAAGAGGGGAAATTAAAAGGCTTTGATTGGTCTAGTCTGCGCTATTCGGAGGATGAAGTGGATTATTTGAAAAACCGCTATGAGGGAAAAGAGCTACCCAATAAAAATGCCACTGATTGGCTAGATGTACTCACTAAATCTCACCGTACGTACACCCAAGTTAAAGATGCTTTTGAGGACTTGGGGATCGATTCCAAAAAAATATTGAATGTGGAGAATGCCTCCAAAGTATTAGCCAATCCTATGGTAGCAGAATCAGTCTATAAAAAAATAGAGCAAGAATTCGGGATTCCAAAATCCTACAGCGAAGACTTTGCAAAAAAGAACGGTGGTAATCTGGAAGAGTGGGCTAAATTTGTGGAAGAAAAAATAGAAAATAAATAAGGCTTTGTTGCGTTTTGGCTTTATGGTGTTGTGGTCAAAATACCATAAACCACCTTCGTATAGACAAAAAAAAAAGAGGCGTTCTTCAACGCCCCCTAAAAATCTCATTCGTGAGAATGAGTTTCGTTTAGTTATCCCATATCCTAATTTCAACTCAAAGATGCATACCTTTTAATCAAATTCCATTTCTTAATATATTATTTATGTGACAGTGTATTTGATCCAAAAATTATAAAAAGTCTTACTATGGAACGTTTTTTTAATTTTTGTAGGCTTTGTGACACCTAAATAAAATTCGTATTTTTTTACTTTATCTTTGTTTTTGTGTTGTTTATCTAATTCTTACGTATATAGTCCTTAGCTTTAGTGTAAATTGGTACTTGATTCCTCTTTTTATATTAGGCTGTGTTCAAATATTTGGGGTTAACATATCTACCCTTGTTTAATTTTGAATTTTGAATGAAATAATTTTGAATAAGGGCGTAGGAAAAAACAACCTACTCATCTATTCGTCTTCTGTAAAGTCTCGCAAGTAACGCTAAGTCAGATCTTTGTGAGACTTAGCGAAACCTTAGCGTAACTTTGTGGGAAATAGATTACTCCTAACTCAAATTCAATCATTCAAAATTCAATCATTCAAAATTAATAGTGGAAGTAGTACACGAAATAGATTACGAAATATTTGGTGGAGAAATGCAGTTTGTAGAGATCGAACTCGATCCTGATGAGACCGTCATTGCGGAGGCAGGGGCATTTATGATGATGGAAGACGATATTGAAATGAAGACTATACTAGGAGATGGGAAGAAAAGACGGTCGGGCTTATTTGGAAAAATGATTGCTATCGGTAAGCGGGTGTTGACAGGAGAAAGTCTATTTATGACGACTTTTACACATATAGGCGAGGATGAGGATACCCGTAAAGTGGCATTTGCTGCTCCATATCCTGGGAAAATTATTCCGCTGGATTTGAGAGAATTGGGTGGAAACATTATTTGTCAGAAGTCTGCTTTTTTATGTGCGGCTAAAGGGGTAACCGTAGGCATTGAATTCTCCAAGCGATTAGGACGAGGTTTCTTTGGAGGGGAAGGATTCATCATGCAGAAAGTACAAGGGGAAGGATTTGCTTTTTTACATGCAGGCGGAACAGTGGTAGAAAAAGAATTAGTAATTGGCGAAAAATTGATCTTAGATACGGGGTGTTTGGTGGCTTTTACAAAAGGTATAGATTACGATGTAAAATTAGTAAAGGGCGTCAAAAATATGGTATTGGGTGGCGAAGGGTTATTCCTAACCACCTTAGAGGGGCCAGGTACTGTTTGGATACAATCCTTACCGTTCAATCGCTTAGCAGATCGAATTATTGCTAATGTAAATTCCGATAAAGGAGAAGGGAGTGTACTTGGAAGATTAGGAGAGGCGGTGGGAGGAGATTGATTATTTAATAAGAATTGAAAATTGAGAATTGAAAAGTTGCCATATCGATCAAACTGCTAGCGCAAAGGCTTTGCCTTGCGTTTACTATTTGAAAGGTCTAACCTTTCAGATACAAGGCACAAGGCTGAGCCTTTGCGCCAGCGTGGGCCTGCTAATGCTGATGGGGTTTTCAGTATTGACTCTTGTTAGTTGCCAAGATGCTACTAGGAATATCCAAACCTATTACCTGCCAATGGAGGAAATTAAGGACGGATTAGTCTATGAATATAAGGGCGTAACTAACGATAGTATAGCTCCATTCTATTGGTACTTTCGATTGAGTGAAAATAGAGACCGTACGATTCTTACCAGTACCTATTACGATCATACCTTCACGATTCAGCAACTAAGTAATGAAGAAGTAGTTTCTACTGGCGTAATACTGGATGATTTATTTTTATATGCTACGGATACGCTAACGGGTGTGCAGCAGCAAAATCCGGTTCGAGTAGAATGGGATAATGCCTTTCCTTTTGAAGTAACGGATTCTACCCAAGCTTACCTATACAAAATTTATTGGACCGATACCGAAAATCCCACCCAAAAAGTGCGCTTGATTAGAAATCGACATTTTATGGGAGATGCGTCCTATACGTATAAAGGAAAGACCATTGACTGCGTTCGTTTCTTTGTAAAAGAATTAATTGAAGTGGAGGAAGAAGGGTTTCAAGAACTATCGTTTCAAGGCACAGAATTATATGCTAAAAATTTAGGATTGGTTTATTATAATAAAACGCTAGATGGAAAGGTGGTGCAAGAATATGAACTAGTAGATCGCTTTCCAATGGAAGAATTGGAGCGGCGGTATTATGAAAATAGGTGAGCCTTATATTGTCCTGCGCCTTTCCGGCATTGGATATAGTAAAAAAGAACAGTATGCGCAGAAAAAAAATAATCCTCATTGTCTTGTTATCATTAGTAGTGCTTATTGGCGCAGCCTACCTATACGTAAAGCAATTTGTGAATTTAGCTTGGGAAAAAAGTGAAATTGATTTGTCAAAAATTGAATTACCTCAAGGTTTTAAAATAGACATCTTTGCCGAAGATGTAATAAATGCCCGCTCTATCACCCGTTCTCCTGATGGAACTATCTTTGTCGGAACGAGAGGGCAGGGCAGTGTGTATGCCTTACGAGATGAAGATGGCGATAATAGAGCAGAAAAAAAATGGGTCATTGCCAGTGGGTTGTCGCTACCCAATGGAGTAGCTGTTAAAGATGGCAATTTATATGTGGCGGAATACAACCGCATTTTGCGCTATGACGATATTGAAAAACATTTGGCTAATCCACCCGAGCCAGTAGTGATTAATGAAGACTATCCTTCTGAAAAACATCATGGTTGGAAATTTATTGATTTTGGTCCAGATGGAAAATTGTATGTGCCTGTCGGCGCACCTTGCAATATCTGCGAATCAGAAGATATTTTTAATACCATCACCCGTATCAATCCGGATGGAAGTGGATTGGAAATTGTACATCGAGGCATCCGAAATACAGTAGGATTTACGTGGCATCCTACCACTAAAGAATTGTGGTTTACAGATAATGGGCGTGATTTAATGGGGAATGATCAACCAGATTGTGAATTGAATCATGCGCTAACAGATGGACTGCACTTTGGGTATCCGTATTGTCATCAAGGGGATATTGCAGACCCTAAGTTTGGGGAAAAACATGCTTGTAGTGAATTTATCCCACCAATCGTAAAACTAGGACCCCACGTTGCTCCCTTAGGGTTGATTTTTTATACGGCCAATCAATTTCCTGAAAATTATAAACATCAATTATTGATAGCCGAACATGGCTCTTGGAATCGGGCAGACCCCATCGGGTATCAGGTATCTTTGGTGCGTTTTGATGCCAACGGAAAAGCGGAAGGTAAGTCTGCTTTTGCATCGGGTTGGTTGCGGGATGGGGAGGCTTGGGGAAGACCTGTGGACTTAGAGCAACTACCAGATGGATCGGTTTTGGTGTCCGATGATTTTGCAGATGTGATTTATAGAATTTATTATGAAGATTAGGTTTTATTCTATTGCCTCGCTTGCTTCGCAAGCTCGGCATATTGGTTCTTTGGAGACAGCGATCTAAAAAATGTTTTTGAAAAAAC